>DASQID010000430.1:0-2903 GCA_035631775.1 Acidobacteriota bacterium | reverse complement strand
CCTTTGGGCAGGGTCAGGTAAGCGGGAATCTCCATGCCATCCGAGGACTTGTACCGGATTGGCTGCATCGAGGCAAGGTCCTGCCGGTTCAGTTTCTCGCGGATCCGATACTGCAGGGTCAACCGTTTTGTCTTGCGGTCGAACAGGTATGTCTCGCCCGGCTCGGTATCACTGGATGCGGAAATCAGCCAGAGGCGCTCATCTTCTGTTCGCGAGCCGAATCCGATCTGCCTGTCGCCCAACTTACGCAACAGGAACTTGTAGTCAGCTTCGAAGGATTTGTTCTTCCAATAAAGCCGAACCTTATCGTCAACATAAACCGTGGCGAGAATCTCATGGGTCAGCTCGGACGTCAGGGCACCGCCAAAATCCACGCGCTTCAAGGGATCGGATTCGACTGCCTCGGTCGCTCCCGTCTGTGGATCCAGCAGTGCAAGTCTGACAAGATCCACATCATCACCTTTATTGGTGCTGAGGTAGACCCGCTGGTTGTCCTTATGAAAGCCGCTGGGACTGCAAGTTTCAAAAACGTTGCAGGAATAGATTTTGTTCATTTCTCCGGCATCGACGCGGAGAATCTCCGTGTCTCCTGCGTCGGTGGAGCGGATGGCCAGCCGGAGTTGGTCCTTGTTGTCGAAAATCCAACCCACGATTCTGTCCTTGTTTTCTCGGAGGAGGGTCCGTTCACCTGTCGAGATTCTCACCTTGTAGAGATCGTGCCATGCTTTGTCACGGTCGTTCAGTCCCACATAGATGAAGTCGGGTTCGGACTTTGGAACCGCGTAGGGCACCGCGCGCACACCGGACGCCTGGGTGATGTTGCGCGCGGGAGGCGCAGCGGTTCCCGGCGCAGGGGAATCGGAAGGATTAACGGCAAACACGTTAAAGTTTTCGTCCCCGGCCTGGTCCTGCGCAAAAAGGATGTACTTGCCGTCGCGACTCCAGAGATATGCGGGTATCGGCCTCTTGGTGTCGGCACTGACCAGCTTGGCTTTATCGAACGGCTCCTCGGTCTTCTTCACCCAGATATTCCGGGTCTGATTCCAGGGCTTGATGAAGGCGACATATTTGCCATCAGGCGAGAGCTGTGCTCCGGTGATTTCCGGGTCACCGAAGAACAGTTCGCGGTCGATAACGGGCGGCTGCTGGGCGATGAGAGGCGTGACCAGCAGAAAAATCACGAGCAGAGTCAATCTAAGACCTTTCATGGCAGATTCTCCTATCTATGCTCTAGGCGCGCTTTACTGAGTGACAGACCCTGCGGTTTTCCATCGAATCCCGCTTCTTATTTCGTCCAGCCGTGTTTTGGCCGTGGGTTCCGATGAGAAGTGCGCTGCGAGATTAGCGCAGACGTATTCATCACAATAGGCGCAGTTCTCGACGCTCTTTTCCACCGCGCACTTCCTGATTAAGCACACGCTGCAGCCCGAAAATAATCTTCCCCCTTGCGCGCAGCCGTCGCAGTCCGTAATGTCTTCCGGCTCATACTCCAAACCATAGTGCTCACGGCACAGACGGGCGATGTCGGTCTTCATTCTGATCTGTTGTTCTTTATCCGACACCCTCGTCGCCAGATAAATCTGGCATGTCCGGCAGTTCAAACCGCAGTAGGCGATCAGACCACTCACCTGTCCTCCTTCAGCATGGAGCCAATCTGCCACAAATCTCACGAATTACACACAGAATTAGATGCAAAGAAAATGGTGTCAGGCTAGGCTAGGTTTTCCCCATTTTCCCAAACGGGATGAGCAATTCTGTGTTGCGTCCAGGAAAATGTGGAAAGCTTAGCCTGGCACCACTTTCACTCGAGGCGCAGGGCGACAACAGGATCAGTGCGGGCAGCGCGCAGCGCGGGCCAGATGCAAGCCTGAATGCCTGCCAAGGCCAGCACAACGGCCACAAGCGAAAATGACAGCGGGTCAAAGGGCGAGACGTTCCAGATCTGCTCTCGCAAAATCCTGGCTGCGGCAAGCCCTGCAACCAGGCCAAGGGCAATCCCAGCGCCAAGGAGCTTCAGCCCCGTGGTGACGACCATCTTGACTATGTCCCGGAAGTCGGCTCCGAGCGCGATACGGACGCCTATCTCCTGAGTTTGTTGGGAAACTGAATTGGAAATGACACCGTAGACGCCCACGATCGCCAGTACTAAGCCCAGGCCGGCAAAGACCGAGAACAGAACAAGGTTGAAGCGCGGCTCCGCGAAGACCCATTCGTTGAAGATTGCCTCCATTGTCCGAACTTCAGTCGCTGGTTGTTCCGGGTCTGTTGCATAGATCTGCAGCCGGACGGCGTTCGCAAAGGTGGCAGGATCGGTTTTAGTCAGAACCACGAGACGATCAGCGATGCCTGTGATGGTAAATGGGATGTAGACCTCCGGCGACACCTCGTTGGCCAGGATCCTGTTGGTGGTGTCCTGCACCACTCCCACAACCTGGAAGGAATCGTCCGTGGCATTGAATGGTGCACTGCGCAACTGTGGAAGCCGCAGGATGCGGCCGAGAGGCTGCCCGTCAGCCAGAAAGCGGCGGAGGAAGGATTGATTGACCAGGGCGAAATGCTGTTTGCCGGTGATCTCGATTCGCGTGAACAGGCGGCCCTGCAGCAGGGGAATGCCGACAGTCCGTATGTAATCTTCACTAACCTGGTGAACCAGGACAGGGCGCTGGTCTTGACGTGCGCTGCCTACCACTTCGACTGCGGTGTTCCAGTTCCCCAAAGGATGCATGCCGGTATTCAGCCCGGCAGCTTCCACACCCGGGACGGCCGGCAGCCGGTCAAGGAGTTCCTGAAGGAACTCAATTCGCCTGGCGGCGTCCGGGTAGCGTTGGGGGTTGAGCGGGATCCGCATAGTCAGAAGACGATCGGTTCGGATGCCGAGGTCCATATTGCCCATTGCCAGGACG
>DASQID010000429.1:0-3801 GCA_035631775.1 Acidobacteriota bacterium | reverse complement strand
AAGCTGAGCGCCTGCTCGGCCTGGTTGATCGGCCAAGAGCCTTGCTGACAAGCCAGCTCAACAACGAAAGGGGACTACCCCTGGTTGACGTCAGTGCCTTGGACAAGTTGATCAAAAGCGATTACATAGGACCGCTGGTGGAACGGATCTCCAAGCTGCAGCAGGACACCCAGGCTTTGGAAGCTGATAAGATGCGATTGGAAAGGCAACTCTCCTGGTTGCCGAAGGCCGCCAATGTCGATCTCGCACAGCTTCCGCCGGGATACCAGGAGTTGATCCAGACACTCTCCTCCGAACTCAAAGCCATCATCCAGAGCCACAATCGCCTTCTGGATGAGTATCTGACAGCTACAATTACGAGCCTCGTGATGATCAGGCAATCCCCTATAATCACCCGCGAAGGATCCTCGGCAACCCTGATTCTGGCTGTCATCGTGGTCATGGCAGGGTTCCTCGCGATCGTAGTGATGAGCGTCGAACACCTGTTCCAAAAGGCGAGGGGATTGGCCGGCGCGCCGCCTGAGCCCAACAAGGCGAATTGAAATACGGCCGGCAAGATTGAACCGCGGATACCTGTCTCTGTCGTTCGCAGACTCTCACTTGCAGTGGCATACAGTCGCATGGCAAAAGGCTGCGTTTGTATCTTACGGCGGCGTTCGCTCTGCTGTACGATGGATTCGCCAGTTCGGATGGCGGGAGTCTGCCTGAAGTCCGACGCTAATCCGGCATCCGGCGCCGCTGCTGGTTAGTAGCTTTGGTTGAGTTGTTTCGCCATGTGAGTGGAAGCAGGGAGCGTGATGATACACCTGCAGGGAATTCCGGACCTACATGACAGGCGTGCCTCAATCGATTTCTATCAGGAGCGGTATGCTCACGGTTACATGGATGAATGGCCGGCCGAAAAGAAACAAAGGATCTTCCAGATAATCCGCAGTATCGAAGTTCCGGATTATGGCGAATCCATTGATTTTGGCTGTGGCAACGGCGTTTTCACGGATGTGGTTAGACAGGCCTTGCCTCCCAAGTGGAGAGTGTATGGTGTAGACATCAGTTCAACTGCTGTCAGGAACGCTGCGAGACGATATCCGGAGTGTACCTTTTTCGTGTCGGGCGCCAGAGAACTCACTGGAAGGCGTTTTGATTTCCTGTTTACACATCATGTTCTGGAACACGTCTTCAATCTGGGTCAGGTTCTTACGGAGATAGATGAGATACTAAAGGAAAACGCAACTGTTGTGCACGTCTTGCCTTGTGGCAACGAGGGCAGTTTCGAACATCAGATATGCCGGCTGCGAAGCGATGGAATTGACTTGAGGCGGGAAAATCGATTCTTTTTCGAAGATGAAGGGCACGTTCGACGATTGACGTCGAATCAGTTGATCGAGCTGTATGAAAAAAAAGAATTTGTCTTAGCGAAGGAGTATTACAGCAACCAGTACTATGGAGCGATTGATTGGATAACTCAGTCAGGCCCTGGCTTCGTCCTATCCTTTGTTGACATCGAGCCCGCAGTCTACCAGGAAGCCAGAGAGAGACTTAGAAAGATCAGACGAAAGTTGCTGTTGTTGTGGGCGTTGCGCTATCCCGCGTCGATGGTCGATGGTAGACTACGGAGGAGGACTAGGTCTCTCCGCGATTATTGCCTTCTGGCCCTCGGTTTGCCGCTTTACCTTTTCGCCAAACCGACGGATTTATACTTAAAGCGCAAGGCAAGGAATGAATGGGAAGGACGGAAAACTGATCGAAATGGGAGTGAAATGTACCTGTGCTTTAAGAGATGAGATTGTTATTTATGCTCCAGGGTCGCTGCTCCATGGTTGTGGGGGTGTCCCGCAATAGATGCAATGATGTCAATTGGGCAGGAGATGGTCTCCGCCCGAAGCACGGAGATCCCCACTCGTCTCGCCGGCGCCGCTGCTGCGGACCAGCAGGATTCATCCTTCCGTGAAAGCCAGAATTGGCCGCGTTGGTGCAGAGACTCGATGCCGCAATCGTCGAAATCCTGGCGGACGCTTGGGAACGGCAATGCGCAGTCTGTCAGAGTGGAATCCCGCTTCTTTCCACTTGCAAACCTGCTCGAGTAGACCGAACATAAGCCGTCCACTAATGTATTAAAAGCAAGCTTGCACTTTCGGCGGGTGCATCTGGGTGTTCTTCCGGGGTGGGGAGGCCGTCCTGTACAGGAGGTAACCCATGTTCCGCAGAAGGATACCGCTCTTTGTATATTGTCTTCTCTTCCTGACTGTTGGCATGACCACTGTAAGGGCCCAGAATCAGGAACAGGCAGTCGCACAGCTCCCGGTCAATATCAGTTCAGGACAGGTGACAGCAGCCGCAGGAAATGAAACCGTGCGGTTCAGCTCGCTCGGGCTTGTCCGGCGCATGCGCCTGGAGGTCGTGAATCAGGTCGGAGCCCGGGTCTTCGATTCGGACTTTCGTGAGGGAACTTTTATCGACTGGAAGATGGAGGATAGCAGCAGAAACCGGCTTGCCGACGGCCTCTACGGCTGCCACGTAACAGTGGAAGAACTCTCCGGACACTTGAGCCACCGCAGAGGAATCTTTTGGTTGACCGCCGGGAATGCCTACTTCACCGACCCGCCGGGAAATCGGAAGTCAACGCAGGCGGCAGATGAGGTTCAGGAATCTGTGACCGTTCTCCGTGCCGACGAGGGACGCGCGATTGCACTCCTGGCACATGACGGAAATCGAGGGCAGGTTGTCAGCGGCAAGGGAGGATTGAGCTTTCGCGTAGGAGACTTCTTCTCGGGCAAGGATATAGAACGGATGCGGCTGACGGAGGACGGCGAGCTCGGCATAGGAGTCGAAGAGCCGGGGGCGAGACTGGATGTCGCCGGCCTGATACGGACCTCGGAGGGGATCGTGTTCCCGGATGGAACGATCCAGAAAAGCGCCGCGGGAGCGGGCGTGGTGAGCGCCTCGCGCGACGGCAGCAGAGCCGGGGCGGAAGGGACGGTGCGGGGTGCCGCAACCGGTGGAGCCAGATCACCTGGCAATGCAGGATCGGGCAAGGGAAACGTTATTCTGGCTAGAGATTCGGGCCCGGGGCCTGTCTTCGCGATCGATGGCTCGGGGACGGCCGGAAAGATCGCCAAATGGACTTCTTCAACGCTGCTAGGGGATTCTGTGCTGACAGAATCCGCAGACGGCAAGATCGGGATCGGGACCACGACGCCGATCAGCCATTTTAACGTTGTTTCAACTTCTACTTCTTCACCTCGCGGAGTGACCAACGAGCAGTACAACAATGGAATGGACGCAGTTCAATTCCGTGGCAGGAAAGCAAGGGGAGCTCCGGCCAGTCCTGCAGCCGTGCAGGCCGGTGACGTTTTGGGTAACTATGTTTTTGACGCGCATGACGGGGTGGCATTCTATACAGGAGTTCAGATCCGGCCGGTGGTGGAAGAGGCCTGGACACCAACAGCGCACGGCGCTTACCTGGCGCTGTGGACTACACCCCCCGGTACGACGACGAACACGGAGAAGCTGAGGATAACCGGCGTGGGAAATGTCGGGATAGGCACTACAACTCCAACTTCGAAACTCACCGTGGCGGGGGACATAGAATCGACTACAGGATTCAAGATCGCAGGCGCTTCAGTGCTTGGTATTCCCGGCACGAATAATACCTTTGCGGGATCCGGCGCCGGCCAGAACAACACGACTGGATCCGAGAACTCGTTCTTCGGACAGGGCGCGGGCATGTCCAACACCACGGGAATCAAGCACTCCTTCTTTGGAAGGCTTGCAGGTATGAACAACACGGGGGGCATAGGCAAT
>DASQID010000428.1:0-2712 GCA_035631775.1 Acidobacteriota bacterium | reverse complement strand
ACGACGTCGGTATCTTGAAGTTCCCTGGATTCTTCTTTAGCGAATCGGAGATCGACGTCATGATCGGCAAGGCACGCAAGCACAAGGTGCTCGTCCTCGATCTGCGAGGAAATCCTGGGGGCAGTGTCGACGACCTTAAGTATCTGATCGCCGGTTGCTTCGAGAAGGACACAAAAATCGGAGACCGCATCGGCAGATCCGAGCACACACCGCTGATCGCCAAGGCCCATGGCCATTCCTTCACCGGCAATCTCGTGGTGCTGGTGGACAGCAAGTCGGCCTCGGCCGCGGAGCTCTTCGCCCGCGTGGTACAGATCGAAAAGCGAGGAACCGTTCTCGGGGATCGCAGTTCCGGAAGCGTTATGGAAGCAAGGCGCTACACTTACAAATCTGGAGTGGACACCGTGGCTTTCTACGGGGCTTCGATTACGGACGCGGATCTGATCATGACCGACGGCAGGAGCCTCGAACACAATGGCGTGCTGCCGGACGAGGTTGTGTTGCCGTCAGCCGAAGACCTCGCCAATGGCCGCGATCCGGTACTGGCCCACGCCGTGAAGACAGCCGGCTTCGAACTCAGCCCGGAGGCGGCCGGGAAGTTATTCCCGTACGAATGGCCAAAGTTATAACCTCGGCCGCCGCGCCTGTAGTGCGTGAGCATGCTTTCTTGGAGGCCCACCGCTATCAAGGTATTCACAAGTGTCGAGATCAGACGTCAGCACTCAAATTCCCCGATGCCGGGAAGACGGCGCAATGGCGATTTTTCAACATCTATGCGTAGGAGAGGAAGCAGGCTCGCCCGCTAAAGGGCTTAAGCCTTCCAGCCTTTTGTATCTCGCGATCACACGGTCTTACGGGGAGTAGAATGTGGTTCCCAGCCAATGTCTCAGGAGGCCCGATCGAGTCATGGAAGCACCCAAGCCACCGGATATTGCGGGAATGATCCTCATCGGCAAGTCGTTTGTGATCAAGGGGCAGGTCTCCTGCGACGGAGACCTCTACATAGACGGCCAGGTGGAAGGAAGCGTCGACCCGAAAGGCAACCGCCTGACCATCGGGCCCGAGGGACGGCTCAAAGCCAACGTCATTGCCCGCGCCGTGGTCGTGAAGGGCAACCTGGAAGGCAATATTCAAGCTAGCGAACGGGTCGACCTAAAGCAGTCGGCCGTTGTCGTCGGCGATATCGTGACCCAGTGCATCTCGATTGAGCCAGGTGCGTACATCAAGGGAAGCATCGAAGTCCATGGAGAACCTTCCAAGAACAAATCGGCGAGTGCAGCTGCTTCTTCCCCGAAATGATCCTAAGGTGTGCCGGAAATATCCACGTGGGCGCGACAGCTCGCGGATTCTGCACGGGTACAGTCATTGACTTTTGATGAGGGTAATGGCGATTTATCACCCGCTACCCGCTTCACAAAAGATCGGCGGCTGGATTTCGGGACACGCATTTCTACATCTCCGCGATTAAATACCTACTCTTCATCCTCATGCAGTGGAATGCGCGATCGAACGGCCAAAATGTAGGCCTTGGCGCCCGGTTTGTCCTGGTTGTAAAAGCCCACCGTGCCGTTGGGACGAAAGTAGTAGGCGTCTCCTGCTTTGGCGGCATAGCGGCCTTCGACGCCGTCCGTCCCACCGCCGGCCACGATTTCGCCCTGGCCGCCCATTACCAGGTAGATTTCTTCCGCGGCCTGATGGTGGTGAGGCCAGTTCGTGCCTCCGGGCGCAAAATCCATCCAGAAAAAGCTGTCCATCACGTACGCCTCATCAATCAAGTCTCGCTTACCGGTGTGCAGTCCGATCAGAAGTTTGTACAGAACTGAGTTCGGGTGACCGCTGACAGTCTCCTCCCTGGCATCCTCCAGGTTTGCGACTCTCGGATGTGGCATCGGCGCCCCGATTGAAATCGATGACGGGATCTGGAACCCCATCACCAGCACGCGCAGTGGCTCATCCGAGTGGTTTGCAATCGAATGCTTCACGCCTGGAGGCAAGTACGTGAAGTCATGCCGGCGCAACGCCTGAACCTGATCTTGGTAGTGCAGCATGCCCGCCCCTTCGACGACGAAATAGATCTCTTCCTGGCGGTCGTAAAGTACGGTCTGGCAAATGCCATGCCCATCTAAAGAGACTTCGCCGAAGCGCGTTACGCTTTGGAGGGATCGGTTCTCTTTGTCCCCCTCGCCGAAAATAGCCCGGTAGTGGCAAGTTGGAGAGCTAAGGCCCGCCTTGGTCTCCGAGAGGCCTGGAACGTAGCGATGCAGCCATGTGGGGTCGGTCTGCCGCTCTTGCGCTCGGAGCCCGGGTGCCAGCAACAGCAAGAACAGCAGGAGTTTTTTCACGTGCGGTGCTCCCGACTTTGCTTTGGATTTCGTTTCCGGCAGGGTCTTCGCTTCTTTGATGAACAGGAATCGATCAGGTACCCACGGCAGATGATACTCGCATTGGAAGTGATCAGGGTTGTAATCAGGCCATAGCCCTCAAAATCCTCAATGAGCGATATGGGGATTTATCGCCAACTGGCACCGTGCGGTATACGATTCAGATTCGAATAGGGAGCCAGCGAAATGGAGCCAGCAAAACACATCATCAAAATATTCGTTGAGGAGTTGTGGAATGCTCGCAGACTCGATGTTGCGGACCAGATCTTTTCTGAGGATTGCGTGACCCATCAGCTTCGCTCTGGCGTCTTAGCCGAACCTGCCCATCGTG
>DASQID010000427.1:0-10427 GCA_035631775.1 Acidobacteriota bacterium | reverse complement strand
CTCAGGCTTGAGATTTCATCCAGAAGCGGGCGGAACAGGTCGGTGTCGTAGTTGGTAGCCTTGCCCTGTAGGACCGTCGTAATTCTCTCGAAACCCATTCCGGTGTCGATGGAAGGGGAGGGAAGAGGAACCATGACACCGTTTGCGTCCCGGTTGAACTGCATGAAGACGAGGTTCCAGATCTCCACCCAGCGGCCGCAGGCGCAGGTGAGATCGCACTCGCCGTGGTCGCGCAAGGGGCTTTTCCCGAAATCGTAGTGCAATTCCGAACAGGGTCCGCAGGGTCCGGTGTCACCCATCGCCCAGAAATTGTCCTTCTCGCCGAGGCCCAATATTCTCTCAGCAGGAATTCCTTCCTGTTTGTGCCAGATATCCCGAGCCTGCTCATCCTCCTGATAGACTGTAATCCAGAGACGTTTCGGATCCAGGCCGTATTCCTTTGTCACCAGTTCCCAGGCGAAGTGAATAGCATCCTTCTTGAAGTAGTCGCCGAAGGAAAAATTGCCGAGCATTTCGAAAAAGGTGTGATGCCGCGTCGAGTGCCCCACATCCCTGAAATCGTTGTGCTTGCCGCTGACCCGCATGCATTTTTGGCTCGTGGTGGCACGCGCATAGGGACGCTTTTCGTTGCCGAGGAACACATCTTTGAACTGGTTCATCCCGGCGTTGGTAAAAAGCAGCGTCGGATCCTTGTAAGGGATGAGGGAAGAACTTGCCACAATTCTGTGTGCGTTGCGCTCGAAATACTTGAGAAAAGCAGCTCGAATCTGATTGCCGCTCGTCAATTTAGTCTCCCGATTCAAAGTACTCCCAGGCAGCGTCGGGAATGACGCGTCGCAGGGTGCTGAAAATCAGTGCGTCTCCGAATCCACGCCGCCGGAGGTGATTTACGAGTTTTTGAATGCCTTGCCGATCACGCGGCAGGCCCGTCTTGCTGCAGTGCCGGTCCAGATAGACTCTCAGCACGATTTCATCGCCCGACTCCCGGCGGACCCGCTCCAAGGCCCCCTCGACGATATCGGGCGCGACGTGGCGTCGCAGCAGGGAATGCCGGACCTTGATTGGACCCCATCCGTTCTGCGCGATGCGGCTGGCCGCAAAATTATACGCATACTCGGCATCGTTGAGAAGATTCAGGGCTTCAAGGCCGTCCAGTGTTGCCTCGATGTCGTCGGATTCGGCGAACTTGGCGAGTTTTGCCCTCATCTCGCCGCGGCTGTAGGAGCGCCTGGAAAGCAGACTGCCCGCCTTATTGAGGAGTCTTTTCTGAAGTTCCGCCTCCACCGAGCTGCCTCCGCGTAAAGCAGTCGGCAGATGGCAGCAGGCAGACGGCAGTAAAACGCTCGATTGGATGCGATTGTTTCCAGGGAAGACTGCCCTCCGCGTGCTGCCTTCTGCCAGCTGCCATCTGCCCGCTGCCTGCTGCTTTAGCTGGTGATCTCCTTTTCCATTGCTTCGATGGCGGTATCTTTGGTGCTGTAAATACCCTCAACGCGCAGCTTGAACTCATCCGGATTGGTGGCATATTCAAGGGCATCCTGGTAGGAGATCCTGCTCGCCTTGTAATGATCGTAGAGGGACTGATCGAAGGTCTGCATCCCGTATTGCGATGTGCCGGCCGCAATGGCCTGGCGGATCATGCGCGTTTTTTCCGCTTCGACAATGCAGCTGCGAATGTACTCGGTGACGATCATGATTTCGATGGCGGGAACCCGTCCCGAGATGTCGGATCGCCTGATGAGGCGCATGGAAATGACCGCGTGGAGAACCATGGCGAGCTGCAGGCGGATCTGGCGTTGTTGGTGGGAAGGGAAGACCGCGATGATGCGGTTGATTGTTTCAAGGGCGTCCAGTGTGTGCAAGGTGCTGAAGACCAGGTGGCCGGTTTCGGCCGCGAGCAAAGCGGTCTCAATCGTCTCCAGGTCGCGCATCTCGCCGACCAGGACAACGTCCGGATCCTGACGCATGGCACTGCGCAGTGCTGCGCCGAAGCTCGAAGCATCCACGCCGACTTCCCGCTGGCTGACGATGCTCAACCGGTCCATGTGAATGAACTCGATCGGGTCTTCGATCGTGATGATGTGGCGGGTCATGTGCTGGTTGACGTAATCGATCATTGCGGCGATGCTTGTGGATTTGCCCGAACCGGTGGTTCCGGTCACCAGTACCAGGCCGCGCGGTTCCTGAGAGATTCGCTCGAGGGTCTTGGGCAGATGTAGATCTTCAAAACTGGGGATGGTCATTGGTATGGCGCGGATTGCCACCGACACCGCCCCCCGCTGCTGGAAGACATTGACACGGAAGCGTCCCAGACCTTTGATTCCATATCCGAGATCGCACTCGGCGGAGTCCCTGAAGTGTTGCTTCTGCTTGTTGTTCATGATGGAAAACGCCATCATGAGCGTGTCCTCCTGGCCCAGCTTGCCGCACTCGGCCAGGGGGACAAGTTCACCGTTGATGCGAAGGTGGGGAAAAGAACCGACTTTCAGATGCAGGTCGGATGCTCCCTTGGAAATCATCGTTCGAAGCATCGTGTCAAAATTCATGGGCTACCTCTCGCTGGCCATGTTAAGGGGCTGCGTGCAAAGGTGTCAAGCCGAATTCCTTGTGATCAAAGGGCTTTCACCTTGACTGGCCAGTGTCCTTTCCGTAACATTGCATACCTATGGAAACAGGAGAGATAACGCAAGAGGTCACGCCTGTCCCCTCTCAGGCGGGATTGCTCAAGACTGCGGCAGCCTGTGTAGCTGGTGTCCTGGTTCCCGGGCTCGGACATGCTTTGCTGAACAAATGGGATCGCGCCGTGGTATTTTTCGGAAGCATTAGTGCCATGTTTTTCTTAGGCCTGCGGCTCCATGCCCGTTTGTTCAGCCCGGATTTCTCGGATTTTTTCGCAATTTTGAAATTTGCTGCCGATGCAGGGAGCGGGCTGCTTTACTGGATTTCATGGCTGTGGGGACTCGGACAGGGCGATCCTGCAGCATACGCCTACGACTTCGGCAACGTTTTCGTCTATGTTGCCGGGCTTCTGAACATGCTCGTAGTTGTGGACGCTTTCGACATTGCCATGGGTAGGAAGCAATGAATAACCATTTCGCCTTGATGGTGATTTTCAGCATCCCCGTGTCGCTCGTCTTCACCTTCATTGCAAAGAACGGAGCGAAAGAGCGCATCAGGTACTTCTTCTTTCTCCTCGGATCGTTCATTCTTCTCTCCATCCTGGCGGGCTGGCTCATGTACCCGTTTCCTTTGTAGCTATTAGCTTCTAGCTATTAGCTCTTAGCTGTTAGCTATCGGCTGGGAAGTTACGCCACATCCACGCGTGAAAGGCCCGGTGAAACGCGGTTCACAATGGCCAAGAGCTAATAGCTGAGAGCTAACAGCTAACAGAGTTGCCGATTGAATCTCGACGTACACATTCCGCGATCCTGGATAAACCTGGGACGAAAGCTCCTGCGTCCTTCGGGCCCGGCCGCGTTCTGCGCCGTGATAGCGCTCACGGCAGCGACCTGCCTGCTGAGCGGTGCGCAGTCGAGCACGGCCCTCCGAGTGTTGCGCATCCTGTTCCTGGTCGTTGGCATTGTCATCGCGTGGCTGGGTTGCGGTCGGCAGAGCCGGACGGCCCGGCCGGTGATGCAGATTTTCCTGGTACTGGTTCTCCTCATCTACCTGGTGCAGACATGGCGGTTGGTTCCGTATCTCGAACCGGCGGTTCCGGACCTGATTCTGGTTTGCGTCGCGGCGCTCCTCTACGGGGCGAGAGACGCATTGATACTTGTCGGGATAATCGTGCTGCTCGCGTTCGTGAATCCGTCCCCTCCGGGCGGGGCGGAGGCTGGATTCCTGGCCAGAATCGCATTTGAGGCATCTTGCTTTTCAGTCGCAGCGATCCTGATCGCGAACCTGACGAGCGGACAAAGGCGCAGGATAGCGTCCTTGCGTGAAGAGCTTCATCGGGTTCGAAGTAACCCGTTGGCTGCCGACGACGACACCAACCCGGAGCGTGTCGCGGCGTATTCCCGGCGAGTCTCTACGGCCGAAGAAGAAACAGAGACTCTGGACCCGAGCATCCGGGCGATTCTGGTTCGCATCCGAAGGTATTTCCGCGCTCACTCCGTTCTTCTCTATCAGCTCAGCGGCAGCCGTTCCTTGGAACTGCGCCACTGGGTCTCCGATGTTTCGGTCGACTCGACCAGCCTCCTCGACCTTCGAAGTTCGCTGATCGGGCGGATATTCGGCCGCGGTATTTCCTGTAATTGGAATCTCGACGATCCGAATTGCGGCGTCACGCCGAGGGATATTTCTTATTACACCGAGTGGCAGCCGGTTCGGAATCTGGCGGGCACTCCATTGAAGCTCCATGATCAGCCCGTCGGTATCCTGGTTGTGGATCGGACCGCTCCGTCGCATTTCACGGAGCTGGAAATCCTCCACATGGAGACATTTGCACTCCAGCTGGTCGAGATGATCGAAATGGGCAAGCGGTATCTCGAGCAGGTCGACCGGAACATGGAGTACAAGCTGTTCTACCAGGCGATGTCCGAGTTGGGACAAAGCCTGGCAACCGACCAGATTCTGGCGGCTCTGGCCAAAGCATGCCAGGATGTGGTCCAGTCGACTCACGTTCTGATTGCCCTGCTGGATGAGTCGGGCCTTTCCTACGAGATCGGCTTTGCCGAGGGAGCGGAGCAGCTGAAAGGCACAAGGGTAAAGAGCCAGGGCCGCACCTGGGCTTCCTGGCTGCTCAACTCCGATACGGGGCCGCTGCTGCTGAAGGACGTCCGCTCGCATGCCTCGAGAATGCCTGTGGCCTCTCCCCGCGAAGGAGACCTCTCGATACGCTCGCTGCTCATGATTCCACTGGTTGCCAAGGGCAAGAAGATGGGAGTGGTGCTGCTTGGATCGACGCAGCCGGACTATTTTCTGAACTGGCACATGCGCATTCTCAAATTGATCTGCGTTCAGGCCGCTGCGAACATCGAAAACTCCCTGCTGCACCGGCGCGTCGAAAACGAGGCATTCTCGGATGGGTTGACCCAGCTGTTCAATCACAGATACTTCCAGGATCGACTGAAAACGGAGCTCAGCCGCGCCAGGCGCAGTAATACCAAGCTTTCGCTGCTGATGACCGATATCGATCATTTCAAGAAGGTTAACGACAGTTACGGGCACCGCATCGGGGACGCAATACTGCAGCAGATGTCGGACATTTTGAGGCGTACGGTCCGGTCGGAGGATGTCGTGGCTCGCTACGGAGGCGAGGAGTTTGTCATCATCCTGGTCGGTTCCAACAGGAAGGGCGCTCTGAAAATGGCCGAGCGCTTGCGCGCGGCCGCAGAAAAGTGCACATTCTCCGCCGAGGAGCAGAAGATCAAGGCATCGATGAGTATCGGGGCCGCAACCTATCCGGATGATGCCGGCGAGCCATGGGAACTGATCGAATGCGCAGATCGTGCTTTGTACAGCGCCAAGGGTCAGGGCCGAAATCGTGTCGTGGCCTACGACTCCATTCAGCAGCCCGTCCAGGGCCGTCCGCAACCAAAATGAGGTGGAGCTCGTGACTACTTTTTGTTCCGAAAATAGAACGAAATCCCTGAATGTCGGGGTCGGAATCGGTATCGGGGTCGGTCCCATGGTCGACTTCGAGTCCGAATCCCGATTGCGACCCCGATTTCGATCCCGAACGCCGACCGCACCATTTTCATGCGCTTGGGTGCGCGCCCCACGCATGAGATACTGTCGCGAAACTCGATGAATCGCCCATCAGGCCGGGTGCAAAAATTGACGATTAACGATTTACGATTGACGATTGAAAGACCTGTCGGACGTTCAATCGTCAATCGTAAATAGTCAATCACAAATCCTCACCGGCTCCACCGGCGGAGGTCTCTCTGAGTCCGGAGCCGGAAAATAACGTTCCCGGATTCTTGAATTCCTGTACTAAGCTGAACCGATGAGCCCAACACTCCTCCAGCAAGTCAGGGAAGCGAACAAGAAATTTCTTGCCGGCACACCGCAGCTGCTCGACTCCTCGGGCGCCCCCTTCATCGTCGTCACCTGCATGGACCCGCGGCTGACCGGGGTCATCGAGGCCGCGCTCGGCCTGCCGCCGCATCGCGCGATTGTCATCCGCACGGCGGGGAACTCGGTTTCCGATGCCAATACGGACGTGCTGCGCTCAGTTGCCGCAGCGATCTTCCTGAAAGGGGGCAAGGAGATTTTCATCGCAGGTCATACGGATTGTGCCCTCTCGAAGTTCTCGGCCGCGGCCGCGATCGAGAGCTTCCGGAATGCAGGCATTCCCAGGTCGGCCTTCGGGGATGCGGACCTGAGAAACTGGTTTGGCGCCTTTACCGACGTCAAGGCCAATGTGATTTCCGCCGTCGAATATCTGAGAAAATCGGTCCTGGTGCCGAAGGATGTGAAAGTCCATGGCCTTATTATCCGGATAGAGAGCGGCGAGGCTGAGGTGATAGCGGATGGGGACGTGGCTCCCGCGGAAGTCGCGCCTACCCAGGTGAAGCATGAGGAAGTCGCGGCTCCGCCTCCGATTGCCGCCGCAACGGCCGCTGCGGCACCTTCCGCACCGGCTCCGGCTCCGGCGTCACTAGTGCAAAAGGGCGTCAAAGGCCCGGTCGTCATTCCTACGTCGGAGAAGACGCCGGGACCGATTAAGCCGCCCGAGTCCATGCTCGATGCGGCGATGATCGTGCGGGATTTCATCTACCATGAGAGGCGCAATGCTCAATTTGAGCGAACGCTGGCGAAGATAAACAACTTGCTCAAGACCGAACGGGATCCTGTTCGTCTTGTCACCGAATTGGATGCTGTGGCGCACAGCTACAAGGCAAAATACCCCAAGTTACCCGGTGCCCTGGAGTATCTGAAAAACTCGCTCCAGGGAAAGGGGGCGACGGGCTTTGGGTTCAGGGAACTCATGAAGCGCATGCTCGAATGAAGTCAGGGGTCAGGGGCCGGGGGTCAGCAATCAGGTGCCGGGGCCGGCAGTTCCGAAATAGATATATGTGACGGGACATACTGCCCATATCGTGAAGAACGGTGTCTTTCAATTCTCTACTCTCCCCTTTCTGACCCCCGACCCCTGATCCCCGGCCTCTGCCCTTGGTGGAGATACTCATGCCATTTCAGGACAGGACAGCGATTGTGACCGGCGCAGCGAGGGGAATTGGCCGCGCCATTTGCCTCGAGCTTGCCCGCCGGGGCTGCAATATAGCATTCAACTACAGCCGGAGCTCCGGGCAGGCCCAGCAGTTGGTGGAGGAAATATCTGCCATGGGCCGGGTCGTGCTCAGTTACCAGGTCGACGCCTCTGCCGGGACATCTGTGGATGGTATGGTCCGGGAGGTCAAAGAGAAGCTCGGCCGCATCGACTATCTGGTGAATAACGCGGGTATTATCCGCGACAAGCTGCTGCTCAGGATGAGCGAAGCCGACTGGGACGAGGTGATTGCAACGAACCTCAAGGGTGCATTCAACTTCTCAAAGGCTGTGGCAGGTGTGATGCTCCGGGCGCGCTTCGGTTCCATCCTTAACATTTCTTCCGTCAGCGGAATTGTCGGGATGGTGGGACAGGCAAACTACTCGGCATCCAAGGCAGGATTGATTGGACTAACCAAGGCGATGGCCAGGGAGATGGCGCCGCGGAATGTCACGGTCAATGCATTGGCCTTGGGTTTGATCGAGACCGACATGACCCGGTCGATGCCCGACGAGCACCGGAAGGCGGTGCTGGCGTCCATCCCTTTGGGCCGGCTCGGCACCGTGGAGGAGATCGGGCGCCTTGCCGCCTTTTTCCTGTCGGAGGACGCAAGATACATTACGGGCCAGGTCATTCAGATCGACGGCGGGTTAGCGATGTAGGCGGTTCGCGGTTCGCAGACTGCGAACTGTGAACCGCGAATTGGAATAATGTTGGCACTTCGGTACGATCCCTCGTTAGATTCCGGGGAGGGATCACGTTGAACGCCGGACTGGAGCAGTTCTCGGAATTATTTGACGATCGGAACGCCCAGGCCGAATCTGCGGAAGATGGCGCGCTTGGTTTGGTCGCCACGATTCTGGGCATGGGCAAGCCAAGCCTGGCGTCAATTGGCGCCGCGCGGCGGCTGGTGAGGATAGCTGGATCCCCCATCGCATTGACGCAGGCTTCGCTCGAGGAGATCCGCGTCAACGCGAGGGTTTCCGATCGTCAGGCGGCCATCCTACATGCGGCTCTCGCCCTGGGACGGTCGCTGTGCTCCCACCCGCTCAGGCCGGGGCAGCGTTTCTCGAACAGCCGGGACCTTTTCAATGGCTACCGAGCCCGCTTTTTTGCCGCCAACAAAGAGTATTTTCTGTCCCTGCACTTGAATTCGAAAAACCAGTTGATCCGCGAGGTCCTGATTTCCATAGGCAGCCTGAGCACCTCCGTGGTCCACCCCCGGGAGGTCTTCGCCCCCGCCGTGCATGACAGTACTGCCGCGCTGATTTTCCTGCACAACCATCCATCGGGAGATCCGGCGCCGAGCCGTGAAGACAGGGAGTGTACGCAGCGCCTCTGTCGTGCGGGTAAGATATTAGGCATACGCATTCTCGATCACATCGTGCTGGGCCATGATGATTATTTCAGCTTCGCCGATGCCGGCCTGCTGCAGGACTCGGACCCGTGAGCCTTGGCGCCTTCGCGTCTTCGCGGTGGCTTTTTGAAAGGCCACCGCTAAGGGCCGGCGCAAGAATAACTTCACATTTTGCTGCTGGCCTGCGGGCCGCAGCCTGAAAGGGCGCGACGGTGCTCGCGCCAAAATGTGAATTTATTCTTGCGCCAGCCCTAAGGCGGGAAGGAACGCCAAGAACTCACAACCCGTTAACTGCTGGGAGTTTTTTGCCGGGGTTCATGATTCCGTGCGGATCCAGCAGATTCTTTATCCGTTGCATACAATCGAGCGCAATCGGATCCACGCCTTCCGGCATATGCTGGAGTTTGAAAATGCCGATGCCATGCTCTCCGGTCAGTGTACCGCCGAGTGCGAGAGACGCCGTCAATACCTCGGCAGCGGCTTTCTCGACACGCTTCATCACAGCAGCATCGCGGCGGTCGCAGAGTATGGTCGGGTGAAGATTGCCGTCACCGATGTGTCCGTAGACGACCATCGGCAAGTTGTTTTCACGCGCGATATCCCGCAATCGTGCCACCATTTCCGGGATCCGGCTGCGAGGCACCGTGATGTCCTCACCCAGCTTGTTGCGGGCCAGCCGTGCAATGGCCGGACTGATGCTGCGTCGCGCTTCCCACAGTTCCTCGGACTCCTCCTGCGACCGGGCGTGGCGCACGTCGCGCGCTCCTGATTTGCCGAGAATGCCCGCGACCAGTTCAATTTCGCGCTTGACGAGATCCTCATCGCCATCCACGGCAACGAGAAGCAGCGCATCGACGTCGGTTGGCAGGCCGAGGTGTTTGAATTCCTCCACCGCGCGTGTCGTTCCCTGGTCCATGAGCTCCGTGACCAGCGGCACAACGCCGGCCTGCAGAATGTTCCCGACCGCTCTGCATGCATCGGCGAGTCTGGGGAACGCCGCCAGCGCGGTGCGTTGCGCAGCGGGTTTTGGGATCAAGCGCAGGGTGATTTCCGTGACAACGCCGAGAGTCCCCTCCGAACCGATGAAGAGCTGCTTGAGATTATAGCCGGCGACATCTTTGATCGCGCGTCCGCCGAGTCGCATCACCCGGCCGCCGGCAAGGACCACTTCGAGACCCAGGACGTAATCGGCCGTAACTCCGTATTTCAGGCAGCGCGGACCCCCTGCGTTTGTGGCGACGTTTCCTCCGATCGAGCATTGATAGACGCTCGCCGGGTCCGGGGGATAAAACAATCCCTGCTTTTGAACCTCCCTCTGCAGGTCGAATGTCACCACACCGGGTTGCACGACTGCGAGTGTGTCCGCGGTCGAGATATCGATGATGGAGTTCATGCGTGCCAGGTTGAGGCAGATCGAACCCTCGACGGGTACCGCGCCGCCCGCGAGGCCGGTTCCGGCGCCGCGCGGCACCACCGGGATGCGGTGCGCATCAGCTGCCCGCAGCAACTCCGCGACTTGCCGTGTGTTTTCCGGGTGCACGACGACGGCTGGACGCACCTCCGCCCACGTGCCGTCATACGCGTAGGCAGTCAGGTCTTCCGGAGCATCGCTCAACCTCCCCGGTCCGACTGCAGCGCGCAACAGCGTCATTACTTTCGGATCCATGGACTCTTCTCCAGCGAATGACGAATTACGAATGAAAATCATGGTCCTTTGTTTGTCATTCGTCCTTTGCCTGGCTTTTGCCAGTGCATTGTATGTTCTTTTTCATAGGAGTTACGTGTGCTGCATGACTCCCGGCCCCTGACCCCTGGCCCCCGACCCCTGGCCCCCGACCCCTGGCCCCCGTG
>DASQID010000426.1:0-3008 GCA_035631775.1 Acidobacteriota bacterium | reverse complement strand
TCGCTATACTGTTCTTTGCGGGTCTGTTTCTTGTTCAAGTTCTCTTTCCTTTCTTCAAAAAGGGCTCTAAAAGAAACTTAACAAGAACGACCCGCTTTATCGAGTCCGCCCCACGTCGCGATACTCACACATAGTATCTCCAGGGCTTAATGCTACGCTTCGACCCAACCCCGGGCTTGCGCCCGGGGCTATTGGCTTGCGCCCCTTCGGGGCGCTCCCTGCTCGGCAAAGGAGTTTCGCGACAGATACTACTTAGTTTCTGTCGCGAAACTCATTGCCTAATCCTTCTGAGCCGGGCAGACCACGCCAACCTGTGGGCTGGGGCTTCAGCCCGTACAACGGAAACGGCGATCCTGCCTTACTCAAAAGTACAAACCCTTTGCTTTTTATGCGATGCATGGATATCGGTTCGTTTCTGATGATCGCGTGACGTGGGCACCCGGCTAAAGCCAGCCCCCACACGTTCCCTTGTCAGGTGCACGCCTTGCACAGAATCTCGAGTTTAGCGATAAAAACTAATTACCCTAAGAACTGTGGGTGCGTGCCCTACTCTGTCAACTGAAACAGATCTCACTCGTTGGAGCCGAACTGCTTCACATCTTCCGGACCCTCACGGGTCTTGACTTTTGTTGTCCCCTGCACGGCGACGCGGATCTGCTCCACTACGTCCGGGTTGGCAAGGGTTGTAATGTCGCCGGTGTCCAGCGTGTTGGAAATGGCGGAAAGGACCCGGCGCATGATTTTTCCCGATCGTGTCTTGGGCATGTCCGCAACGATGTGCACCTTCTTCGGGCGCGCTATCTTGCCGATCATGGTCTCAATCGTTGCGATCACCTTGTCATTGATTTCCTTGTTCGGCGAGTACCCCGGCTTCAACGAAACATAAATCTCCGGAATTCGCCCCTTGATTTCATCCACGACCGGCACTACCGCCGCCTCCGCAATCTCCGGCACCGTCAGGCAGGCGGACTCGAGTTCTTTTGTGCCCAGGCGATGCCCGGCCACATTGATGACGTCGTCCACGCGTCCCAGAATCCGGAAGTAGCCGTCGGCTGCCATCACGGCCCCGTCGGCTGCGAAGTACGGCCAATCGCGCCAATCCTTGCTCTTGGGATTTCTGCAGTATTTCGAGTAGTACTGACGCACGAACCGTTCACGATCGCCCCAAATCGTCTGAAAGATTCCGGGCCACGGGTTTTTTATGCAGATATTGCCGGCCTTTCCTGAACCGGCCTTCACCTCCTGACCCTGTTCGTCGTAAATTATCGGATAGATGCCGGGCACTCCGGGTCCGGCGCTGCCGGGTTTCATCGGATCGATTGCAGGCTTGGTGCTGCAAAGGAATCCGCCATTCTCAGTTTGCCACCACGTGTCCACGATCACCGCTTCGCCTTTACCGACCACGTTGTAGTACCACTTCCATACCTCAGGCTCGATCGGCTCTCCGACCGTGGTCATGTGTTTGAAGTGGTACTGATATTTGTTCGGTTCTTCGGGACCTGCTTTTCGCAGCATGCGGATGGCGGTGGGTGACGTGTGGAAAATGTTGACATCCAGGCGTTCAGCGATTCGCCACGGCCGCCCCGCGTCCGGACACAGCGGGACCCCTTCGAATATGACGGAGGTTGCGCCCAGAGCCAACGGGCCGTAGACGATGTACGAATGACCGGTGATCCAACCGATATCCGCCATGCACCAGTACACGTCCTCGGGATGTATGTCCTGGATGTACTTCGAGGTCCCTGTGACGTAAGCCAGATATCCTCCGGTGCGGTGCTGGCAGCCCTTGGGTTTGCCGGTGGTTCCGCTCGTATACATGAGGAAGAGCGGCGCTTCAGCGTCCATCGGGATCGGATCCACGCGGGCACGCCGGTATTCTCCCAGAACTTCATCCACGAAGTAATCGCGCCCTTTAACCATCGCTGTCGCGGAGCAGTACTTGTCGGGATACCGCTTCCAGACCAGGACCTTTTCTATTTTCTGTCCCTCGTTTTCCGCGGTGGCAACGGCAATCTCTGCGCTCGCCTTGTGGTCGATCATTTTGCCGCTTCGATAATAGCCATCCATATAGATAAGCACACGGCTGCCGGAGTCGGCGGCTCGCAGACCGCAGGCTTCTCCGCTGAAGCCGCCGAACACCACGGAGTGGATCACTCCCAGCCTGGCACAGGCAAGCATGGTGATCGGGAGTTCGGCGACCATGGGCATGTGAATGGTCGCACGGTCTCCGGCCTTTAATCCCGCGAAATCTCGCAGTAGAGCTGCCATCTCGTTCACGCGTACATAAAGCTCCTGGTAGGTCAGGTTCACCGGCTCTTCATCCTCCGGTTCGGGGACGAAGATCAATGCCGCCTTGTTTTTGTACATGGCCAGGTGTCGGTCAACGCAGTTGTAGGAGGCATTGAGCTTTCCCCCGACAAACCATTTCCAGAAGGGGGGATCGCTGGTATCCAGAACCTCCTGCCATCTCTGCTGCCAATCGAGCATGTCGGCGTACTCTTCGAAGCATCGAGGAAAGTTCTTCTCGCTGAATCGTTCATTGACCGAGGGATCCGAAAGATTGGCCTGCGCCTTGAATCTCTCCGGGGGAGGGAAATACTCCTCTTCTTTCCAATGAACCGCGATCTGGGCTTCGCTGGTTTCAGCGGCCTTCCGAGTGTCTGCCATGCCTCAAACCTCCGTTTCGCCTTCAAAGACTGCCGCCAATTTCGCGATTGCACGAATGATCGAATACACAAAGCCTCTTTCGTGAATTTCATGTAATTCGTGGCAGTTTTGGGATAGAAAGTACACCCGAATCAGTCATTTTCCCTCAGGAGGAAATACCATTATGAGATTTCTGCATAAGATTATCATATGCGCCGCCGTGCTGGTGCCGGCCTCCGGAATGCGCGCTGACGAGGGCATGTGGATGCCCCAACAGATTCCCGAACTGGCAGCGAGGCTGAATGCCATGGGCTTCAAGGGAGATGCGAAGGCCTTCGCGGACTTGACGGGCCAGCCTATGG
>DASQID010000425.1:0-10878 GCA_035631775.1 Acidobacteriota bacterium | reverse complement strand
GGAACGGTCAGCACCGTTGCCGTCAAGGCGAACCGCAAGATGACGACGAGCGAGTATACCGGCGAGATCGTCGATCTGGACGAACAGAAGATCTACAACCTGGATATGCGAAAGAAGAGCTATGAAGTCATGACCTTCGATGAGATGCGCCGGCGCATGCAGGAGGCCCAGGAGAAGGCTGCCAAGGCCGCAAAGGAGCAGCCTCAGGCGGAGGCCCAGCCGAGTCAGCAGCAGATGGAGATCGACTTCTCACTGAAGGATTCCGGACAAAAACGCACCATCAACGGATTTGACTGCCATGAGGTCATCATGACGATCACCGCCCGTCAGAAGGGCAAGACGCTGGAGGAGGGGGGCGGCTACGTGATGACGTCACATATCTGGTTGGGCCCGGTCATCGAGTCCATGAAGGAGGTCGCAGCCTTCGACCGCCGTTACTACCAGGCACTGCAGGGTTCCAGTCTGGCAGGATCAGCCGAGCAGATGGCCATGGTCTCGGCCATGTACCCGGCAATGAGAGAAATGATGGGAAGGATGGAAACCGAGAATGTCAAAATGGACGGCACCCCGATCCTCACCGAGATGACGACGGAAGTTGTCAAGAATCCCGAACAAATGTCACAGGAAGCCAAGCAGGGCGGTGAGTCGACCAATGTGACCTCGATTCGAGCAATTGGCAGCGTGTTGGGGAGGAAAATGGCAAAGAAAAAGGAAGACGAGGAAACGCCCAAGAACCGTGCCACGATAATGACAATGAATCACGAATTATTGAAGGTCGTTCCTACGGTAACTGCTTCCGATCTTTCCATCCCGGCCGGTTTCAAGCAGAAGAAATAGAGGGCGTTAGGGTCTACGATTGACGACTGAACGTCCGGCAGGTTGTTAAATCATCAATCGTAAATCGTCAATTATTGCGCCGGACTTTCATCACTGGGAAACCGCGCCCCAGTTGCGCCGCTCGACAAAGGTCGGAGGCTCATACCTCCAGCCGGCCCGGAGGCGGCGCTCCTCGCGTTTTATCCGGCGAGCGATGAACCTCCCGGAGAGGGCCCCAAGGATCCGCGCCTTCAGGAACTCTCTTCGGATCTCTCCGTGTAAGTTCTGAATCTTCCGAGCCAGAGATCGGTTGCCGTCACGGAAATACTTCTCCATGGCCCAGACTGCCCCTCCAAAGGTGAGCGAGAAATACTCCATTTCACGCCTGAAGCGTCTCCGCACTCTCTCCTCCGGATGATTTCGATGACGCTTCCAGCCGTGAAAAAGAGTCCGGCTCATCCGCATTATGGAGGGACCGTTCAATTCGAAATCGCGCCGGAAGGCACGAAGAAGGAATTCGCCCGACTGTTCCCGCGAGATGAACGGATGCCGGAAATTGAAGTGGAACTGTCCGTGCATGTCTGCAGGATCTTCGTCGGCATTCAAGGTGCCCCGTTCCTTGTGTTCGGCATAGAGCGGCGTGCCGGGAACGGGAGTGTAGAGCATGAACTGGTGTAGGTCCGTATCGTGGCTGATCGCATAGTCGATGGTTTGATCGATGTTCTCAGGCGTGTGGGATTCGAGTCCAATGATTGTGGAGCCGAGCACACGGATTCCGTGAGACTGCAGCTCTTTGACCAGTTGCTGCGTCCGAGTCCCCTTCAGCTTCGAGTAACTACTGTCCTGGCCTTCCAATCCCATCCACAGCCAAGAGAGACCCAGACCGACCAACTCATCCATGGAGTACATCTTGAGTGCATTTGCGGAGGAGAATGCGTAAAGCGACCAGGCTTTGCCGTGCCGGCGCATCAGTTCCAATAGTTCCAGGGCACGGCGGCGATAGAGCAGAAAGTTCTCATCCATCACGAAAAACGAGTGCACCTTCAACCGGTCCTCGAGACTGCACATGATCTCGAAGAGTTCCCCGCCGGACTCGTAGAAATTCACAAAGTGTCCCTTACCGCCGAAGAGTGCCGAGGTCGAACAGAAATTGCAGCCCATGGGGCAGCCAACGGACGGAATCACCACCGCCGCAACATCTCCCGCCCTCTCGCGCAAGGGTATGCCCATGATGCGGGCACCGAAGCCGGAAACGATATCCGGGTGGACGACCGGCCGGGAATCATCCTCACCCAGGAAGCGGCGCATCCAGACCACGCCCTCGCCGCGCACGATGTGGTCCGCATCGATCTTCTTCTCCAGCTCCGACATGTTGGAGATATGTCCCCCGACCACGATGGTGCAGTGCGGCTGATGCTGTCGGATCAGCTCGCACATCTTCTTCACCTTGCCTAGATTCATGACGATCGAGCTGATGCCGATGATGTCGTACTGGTGTTCGCGGATCTCTTCGGTAAAGCGAGCCAGGGTCGGAAAGTCCAGCAGCGTGGAAGGTGCAGAAATGTTGGCCTGGATCATCATCAGGCCCCACGAACGGTGGAACATGCGCAAAGAAAACGGGCCTTGCACACGCGTCACCTGATTGTGATAAAGCTCCATGGGATTGATGGAGCGGCTGCCGTACTCGTCGTCCTGCGCATAAGGACCAAAAACTGAGGTCAGCAGAACCCGTGCGCGTACTCCACTCGGATGTCGTAATTCACTCATTATCATGCCTGCTCCTACTGTATATCGTGGCAAAGTATCGACCCGGCGCAGATCTTGCGATGGTAAAAGTATTGTAATTGTGTGGACCCTATAACCTGCGGGCTTCGTCAGTGAGGAAATTCGGAGGCAAAACTAAATCTTCAAGATCCGATACCGCAGGCGCCGCAAAAACACGACGATATCGGTCTACTGCGGGATCACCACGCGGCGCCGGTCATATGAGGGTTTCACCGTGCCCTTAGCGCGAATGTAATCGATGAGCACATCCCGCCTCAGCTTTCCCGTGTTTACGATGTCGATCCCTTTCAATGCGTATTCGGCGAAGTATGTGTTTGTGGACCCAGTATAGGCACGATCGTCATCCACAGGCTGCCCGGCGACGGTCAATTCCCTGATTTCACCGTTCTCCAGCCGGTAACGGAGCCCCGAAACATAGGGGCGCGTTTTACGCAGGATCTCCTTCAACTGGCGGCCGGTAATCTTGAATGTCACGACCTTATTGTCGAACGGATCCAATTCAATCATGTCGGCACGCGTGATTTTGCCCTTTATCAGAGGGGCGCGCACCCCTGCGACATTTTCCAGTTCGATCTCGGTGCCGAAAGACTGGCGAATCGCGTCTGCCACCAGATTGTACGGGGCCATATCGTTGCCCAGTTCGCTGAAGTCGTCCTCAGCTTGTCCAATAATTTCTCCATAGCGGTTTGCGATTGGTTTCCAATAGCTATCAACAACGGCCGCGACCGACTCGTCCTCCGGCAGTTCCGCTGTCACTGGAATGAGCCGCGCGCGGTGATGGTCGACATGCCACGCTCCGGTGTCGTCTCTGGTGAAAAGCAGGTCGAGCCGACCGAGTTCTCCTCCCCACTGGTAGGCCTGGACGATGACGGTTCCATTTTCCTCCTTTTCCTTAAGCTCATCGGAGTGCCATACAAACTGACCGGAAGCAAGCCGGGCATGCGTGTGGCCTCCTACGATCACGTCCAGCCCCGGCACTGTCCTGGCAATCTCTTCGTCCATGACACTGCCGGCGTGCGATAAGGCAATGACTATGTCAGCCTCCCGACGAAGCGCCCTCACCATCCTCTGCGCGGTTTCGATTTCCCCGGCGACTGTCACTCCCTCCTTACCCGCCTGGTATCTTCCCGCCTCTCGAATCAAGAGACCGAAAATCCCGATCTTGACGGGACCCACCTGTCTAATCGCAGATGGTTGAGTCAAAGGCTTTCCGCTCGAGGTCTCAACTGCATTGGCGCAGAGCAGCGGAAACCGGAATAACCCGATGAGCCTTTTGAGTGTTGAGAGTGGATTGTTGAACTCGTGATTGCCGAGAGTAGCGAAGTCGTATCCTGCGGCATTCATTGCCGCGATGTCCGCCTCGCCATGGTACTCCGTCGAGAAAGGCGTGCCGTCGCAGAAATCCCCGGCATCCATAAGCCAGACGGTTATGTGACGGGCCGCGAGTTCGGCCCGGATGCGCCTTACCAGTGTGGCTCGGCGCGCAATCCCCCCAATGTCTCTCCTGACTTTGAGTGCCGCAAATTCAGACCCGGGGGGTGCGATGGAGGGGTAGCTAAAGGGCAACAAATGTCCATGGGTGTCGTTGGTGTGGAGAATTGTCAACCAGGCTTGCTGTCCGGAGACATGCGCCGGCTGCAGGAGGAATGAAACCAGGCAAAAAATGAGCAGTCTTCCAGTGTTCTTCACATTGCCTCCGATGGTCGGCGGTGTAGTAGAGACCTTCAAATTCTTGCCATTTCGACAAGGGTACAACACCTATCTCGGCGCCTTTGCGCCTTGGCGGTGGCTTTCTAAAAAACCACCGCCAAGGCGCGAAGACGCGAAGGAACCCCAAACTCCTCCAGTGGATACGCTGCGTGCAGAGAAAGGCGAAGAATCCTCAACGCAGTTCCTTGATTTTCAGATTGCGGAACCAGACGGTCGCAGCTTCCCTCCCATGGAGTCCCTGAAGCCCGATCGGACCCACGCGAGAGAAGTCCTTCAAGGGCAAGGCAAACTTGTTGGGCGTACCGTCCGGATTCTTGTGCGCCTGTGTCCAGTCATTCAAATCGACATTCAGGACCCGTTCGCCGTTGAAAACCAAAGAGAGCTTGCTGTCCTGGCAAGTGATCGTATACCGGTTCCACTCGCCGGTCGGCTTTGCCATGTTCTTGCTTGGTGGTTTGGCATCGTAGAGGGCACCCACCATTCCGTATTTGGTGCCATCCGTCGATTCATGAATCTGAATCTCGAATGCGGAAAGGACGTTCTTGGGATCCCGAGCCCTCAGGAAAACTCCGCTGTTGGCGTCTTTGGAAACCTTGAACTCGAGATCGAGAATAAAGTTGCCGTAGGAATCCTTCGTCCAGATTGTCTCACCGGTCTTCGCGCTGAGCACTCCATTCTCTATGACCCAACTGCACGGATCGAAATTGGCGTTGGACAAATCGGCTGCAAACAGACTCTTCCACCCGGTAGTGTCGGGATGACCGCCTTTCGCGTCTCCCTGGCTCCAGACAGGGCAACAGATTGCCGCGGCCAGTCCGAGCGACAGAACGATCTTCTTCGCACTCTGCTTTGCCATGATCGCCTCCTCTGGCTGATTGCGACTATTCTTCTATCACGTTCCAGGCGGATTATCTCTCGGATTTCTTGGGCCGCGCCAGGGGTAACTGCTGAATCAGCGGGACGAAACGACAAACCTGCCGTGCTCGATGCGCACATCCCGGATGTCGGGCGGCAAGCGGAATGTTTCTCGGTTCTCGGGCGAGTCAAACAGGCGCTGGGCGGCGCTTTCAAGAGTGCCGGAAAGGAGGGGAAGGGACCCAAGCCTGCCGCCGGTGGGATCGAGGCGCAAACAACCGTCCCGGACTGTGAGGTGTCCCTCGAGCTCCAATGACAGATTTTTTCCGTAAAGGTCAAATGAAACGTAGGCGAGCAGAGTATCGTCTTTCAGCTTGATTCTGACGTCGCGCACGGAAGATCTCACCTGTTCGATGGTGGGCGCGTCACTGCCGCCGGCACTCGCCGCATTCCGGCCGGACGGAGCGACATGCTCTGCACGTGCCGGCGGTGAGGCAGTTCCGGCCGATGGGCGCTGGAGCGCGAGGTTGGACCCGAGCCATCCGTTGAGTTCTGACTCGTCCATCTCGAGCGTTTCCCCCCGCGCTTCCTGGAGGGAGGCCTGGAACTGACGGACTTTGCTGTTTGCCCGCTGCACCGCCTCAGGAGTAACTGAAACAGGAGGAGGAGCCGAGGGGCGAAGCATCAGAAACAGGCCAATGATCAAACCGGCCAGCGACAGCCAGCAGAACACGCGGTAGATAAGCCGAAACAACCCCTTTGTCGTGCGCTTGGGAAGTGGATCGGGAGGTTTCCAGTCCGGCGGACGCTGAACAGGATTATAGCGTTCGAAAATGATGCCGCAGCGGTGGCATTCCACGCCCCCGTGCTGTTGATATCCGCACTTGGGGCAGACTGTCGCAGCCATAGTCGCCTTCGATCTCCCGTCTCTGTATTCATCGGCCGCTCCCGGAGTTCACAACAGCGCAGTTTTTAGAGAGATTGTCCCCGCACCTTGTCTTCCCTGAGCTGTTCTCTGCAGCGCCGGCACTGCGTAATGACGTCCGCCGCCTCTGCGAACTGCGAACCGCGAACCGTGAACTAGTGATAGACTTCAGCCTGCTCATGAGAATGCTAGTGCTTGCCGATGACTTGACGGGAGCGCTCGAAGCGGGCGCCAAGTTCGCGGGCGAGGGAATCACCAGCCTTGTCACGACCGAACTGAGCCTGTCGCCACCCTCGATGCGCAGCGATGTCGAGGTGCTGGTGATCGATACAGATTCCAGGCACCTTTCACCCTCTGACGCAGGGCGCAGAGTCCGGATACTCTCTTCTCTGGCGCGCCGGCTAGGAATCCGGTATCTGTACAAGAAAACCGATTCAACCCTGCGCGGCAACATAGGAAGGGAACTGGAATGTCTCTCTACGGCCTTCGACGGCCTGCCGATTCTTTATGCTCCGGCTTACCCGGAGATGGGACGCACGGTGGTCGATGGACACCTGCTCGTCGGCGGGCGTCCAGTGACCCAGACCGAATTGTCGGAAGACGCCCTTAATCCAATCCGCGAAAGCCATATCCCCACGCTGCTAGCCTCGCAAAGTTCGCTGCCCGTATTCTCCCTTCCAAGTCTGCATTGTGACAACGGCATCCCCTCCGGAATTCATGTATGCGACGGCAGAACGGATGAGGACATCACGGCCTGCGCACGTTTGTTTTTGGAAACGCAGACCCTTCGCCTCGCTGCCGGGCCGGCAGCTCTGGCCCACGGCATCGCCCGCTTGGCCGATTGGCCGCGAAAGATACTTGCACCTCTGCCGTCTGTCGAGCGATGCTTGATTGTGAGCGGCAGCCGAAGCGAAGTCTCGGTCCGGCAGATGGAGTGTGCGCTGAATTGCGGCTTTCGATCGAGTAGCCCGACGAACGTCACGGACGAGTTGCTGGCTTCCCTTTCCTGGATCATCTTAGAACCGGCGGGGGACGTGCACGGGAATCCGCTTCAGATCGCGAGGCAGGTCGGCACGACGATCCGGGATGTCCTGCAACAGGCGACGCCGGATGCACTGCTGATCTTCGGCGGAGACACCGCGCGGGCTGTTGTGCAAGCGCTTGGATCTCCGGGTTTGCACCCGCTCGGAGAGGTCCTGCCTGGTGTCCCGCTCTCGCGGATCGCGCGTCCCGACACTCGGCACCTGTACATGATGACAAAGGCAGGCGGCTTCGGGTCAAATGGCATCATCGCCGAACTTCGTCGACAACTGCAGCGAAAGGACTGAACATGCTACTGGGTATTACAGCCGGCGATTCGAGTGGAATCGGCCCGGAAGTACTGCTTAAGGCGTTCAAGAACGGTGAACTCAAGCATCCGGTGGTGGTTTTCGGAGATCTCGAGGTCCTGGAGTTTTACAGTGCTCTACTGAATTACGGGGTGAGTTTCAGGCGCATCGCGGGGCCCGCGGATTACAGAGAGGGCGCCCTGAATGTCATCGACCTCGGGATCCTGCGGAGAGGAGACGTGACGGTCGGCGAGATCAACAGCATCTCGGGGAAGGCCGCGCGCGACTATGTTATCGCCGCCACACGATCGACCCTCGCAGGCGATATCTCAGCGATTGTGACGCTGCCGATGAACAAGGAGGCGACACAGCGCACCGATCCGCGATTCGTGGGCCACACGGAGTTGATTGGCGAACTGTGCGGGGTTTCCGACGTTACCATCATGCTGGTATCGGATCAGTTGATCGTGACCCATGTGAGCACGCATGTCTCTCTGGCACAGGCTATCGCGCGGGCAAAGAAACAGCGCATCTGCACGATTCTCCGGTTCACGGCGGATGCAGTGAAAAGGCTGAGGCCGAATCCGCGAATCGCCGTGGCAGGACTCAACCCTCATGCTGGAGAAAACGGACTCTTCGGCGACGAAGAGATCCGTGAAATCCGACCCGCAGTCGAGTGGGCAAGGAGCCTTGGAATGCCAGTGGACGGCCCCTTTCCACCCGACACGGTTTTTCACATGGCCGTGCGACGGAAACTGTTCGATGCGATCGTGTGCATGTATCACGACCAGGGACACGTTCCACTCAAGCTGCTCGACTTCGAGGGGGGAGTCAACGTTGCACTCGGACTGCCTATCGTGCGAACATCAGTCGATCACGGCACGGCCTTTGACATCGCCGGGCGAGGTATCGCTTCCACCCAAAGCCTGATCCACGCGGTTGATCTGGCGGCTCGGCTGGCTCGTCCCGCGTGATCCAATTGCGTTTCCTCGGAGCCTTTGCGCCGGAGCGGCGATTTCCGAGGACTCCCTTCAGTAAATTCTCGAAGGAGGCGGGAGATCATGACAAACATAGCAATGCTGGGCACGGGATTCATCGGTGCGTTCTACACCACGGCTCTGACGTCCAAGCGCGGACGAGACAGAATTCGGATCGTATGCGGACGTCCGTCGGAGGCGGCCAAGAGTTTCGCCGAAAAACACGGCATACCCAGATGGACAAACGATATCAAAAATGCAGTGTCCGACCCCGAGATTGACGCCGTCATCATCGGCCTGCCCAACTACCTGCACAAGGAAGCTGCGCTGCTTGCTGCACGTGCCGGCAAAGCGGTTATGTGCACAAAGCCTCTCGCACGAACCGCCGCCGAGGCAAAGGAAATGCTCGAAGCAGTTGAAAAAGCCGGCGTTTTTCACGGGTATCTCGAAGACCTTGCTTACACCCCGAAGACTCTGAAGGCAATCCAGTCGGTGAAGAGCGGTGCTCTCGGAAAGATCCTGTGGACCCGCGCCCGGGAAGCACATCCGGGACCTCACAGCGACTGGTTCTGGAAGAAGGAACTCTCAGGCGGAGGCGCGCTCATCGACATGGGCTGCCACTGCATCGAGGTCGGGCGGAACTTCATAGGCAAGGACATCCGCCCTGTCGAAGTGATGTGCTGGGGCGCGACACAGGTGCATCCCATTGAGGCTGAGGATCACACGATCGGTCTCATCCGCTATGCCAGCGGAGCCATCTCGCAGTTTGAAGCCGCATGGACGTTTCGCGGGGGCATGGACCTGCGCGATGAGATCTCCGGTACGGAAGGCACTCTGTGGCTGAATCACTGGCTGCGCACCGGCTTTGAAATGTTCTCCGCAACCGGTCAGGCGGGATATGTTGCGGAAAAGGCAGAGACCGAGAAAGGATGGCTCTTTCCTGTCGGCGATGAGTCCGTTGCCCTGGGCTATGAAGACATGTTCGTCGATATGCTGAATGCGCTGGAGGCACGTCGGCAGCCGATGGAAACATTCTATGACGGCTATGTTGTCAACGCCATCATGGACGCAGCTTATCGCTCCATGGAATCAAAGCGCTGGGAACCCGTGGTGCTCGAGGTCTGGAGAGGGGCGGACCACGGCGAGGAGAAGGCTGCCCTCTCGGATTTTGACGAAAACTACTACATCATCAAGCAGGAGCGGATGCCCGATAACAGGACGAAGCGGATTCTCAAGCACAAGAGGTCCGGAGAAATTGTGCAGCTGGTCGAATAGCCGAGGGCCTGCGGAAGTGGAGTCCGCTCGCGCACGGCCTAGAGCATGTTTACGATGCGTGCCTTGAGCGCCTCAAACTCTGCGTCCGAGATCAAGCCCTTCTCGAGCATAGCCTTTGCCTTCTCCAAGCGGGCGACGGCGTCCTCCTGGCCTGCAGTTGATGGGGAGGCCAGACCAGCACCGGCTCCAGGTGATCCCAGCTGAATTCCGCCGGATTTGGCCCGCAGTTCTTCCAGTTCCCGGACCCGCCGCTTTTCGCGCCAGGCTTGGTCTTCCGCCTGGCACAGACGGTAGACCGCCTCTGCCTGACTCTTGCGGAGCCCTGTGAAGACTAAGCTGGACACATTCCCGGAGATGGCCAGATCCGGGTTCCCCAAAAAGGCAATCGTGAGGCGTGCGCCGAACGTCCCGACATCGAGACGTGCTTCCTTGAGGTCTTGCCACCGTACACTGGTAGGATGGAAGCTGCCAAACAGACCCCGCTCCATGCCGATAAGCCTACCGGTCGTGGCGGCGACCAAGGCGCGTCGGTGGGTCATGGAAAAGAGGCGTCGCTGCACAGCAAACGCTTCGATTGTTTCGCCGGGGACGAGAAGGGAACCGAGCTGGTCAAGCGCTCGCATGAGACGAGGCTCTCCCTTGACGTCCTCCCCAATTTCTTTGGGCACACTCATACGTCTCCCGCGGTTACCAAGCCACTGTTGTCGGAACTCATTGATGGTTTTCAACTAAGGATACCGCAGCACGTGTACACGGTCAAATAGCCCCTCCAACGTCGCTGCAGCGCTGAACGAGGCTCTGAACGCTCTGGACTGGGCAGAGATGGTTCGTTTTGGCGGCGCGCTTAAAAAAGCCGCGCGACGTCCAAAGACAAGGCAGCGCCTTACTTTGCGCCGCATCCGCACCCGGCTTCAGTGAACCTTTCCCCTGCCTCCCCACTCTACTGAGTAATGGAATCATTCCACTGTTCCCCCCCCACCCCAACTTGCCGGCGCGGCGGCTTGCAGATACAATGTGCTTAACCTGAATGAATCAGACTCCAATCGAGATGCCACTTCTATCGTTCCTTCCCAACGCTCCTGTTGTGAGCCGAAGGCTCCGGCAGACATGAAAATTGCCAGTGTTGCAGGAGCACTGCCGAAAAACTATTACCGCCAGAGCGTCCTAACGGCGGCGCTGAAGCAGTATTGGGGCGAGAGAATATCGA
>DASQID010000424.1:0-4846 GCA_035631775.1 Acidobacteriota bacterium | reverse complement strand
TTACGATCTGGTTGGAGTCAATTGTGAAGACACTACAGAAGCTTTGGGCCGGTCTCGATATGATTCCGACAACGGCCGCCTGGCAGCTGGCTGACCTCGGCGAGGCTCGTGGAAAACAGGAGCTTTTCGTCCGGCAATCGCCGCAAAAACTAAAGGCATTGAAGGAGCATGCGCTCATCGAAAGCGCCATCTCCTCGAACCGCATCGAGGGAATAGAGGTCGACCGTGCCAGAATAGGCACGCTCATTTTCGGGAAGCCTCCATTACAGGATCGCAACGAGGAAGAAGTGCGCGGCTATCGCGACGCCCTCAAAATGATCCACGAGCGGGCTTCTGATCTCGCGGTTTCAGTGAAAACGCTCCTCGAACTACACAGCCTCTGCCGGGGCGGGGTGCCCGACGCCGGCAATTTCAAGGAAAAACAAGGGGACATAATCGAAAAGTTTGCTGACGGCCGTACCCGGGTGCGCTTCAGGACCGTATCGCCGGATCTCACGCCGTCGTTTGTGCAGGAACTCGTATCCCTGTGGGCTCGCTGCAGGGAAGAAGGGGCTGTCCATGCTCTGATTGTGCTGGCCGCTTTCAATCTTGATTTCCTGTGCATTCATCCGTTCAGAGACGGAAATGGGCGAGTGTCACGTCTCCTGCTTCTGCTTCAGTGCTACCACCTGGGCTATGAGGTCGGTCGCTACATCAGCCTGGAAGGGCTCATTGAAGAAAACAAGGAACGCTACTATGAAACGCTCGAATTGAGTTCCGAAGGCTGGCACGAAGGGAAACATGATCCGTGGCCGTATATCAACTTTGTTCTCTTTATCATCAAGTCGGCATATTGGGAATTTGAAGAGCGGTTGCAGCAGACCAAGAGCCCTCGTGGCGCAAAAACTCAATTGGCAGAAGCCGCCGTGGGCAATTTCCCAGGTGCGTTTTCTCTATCCCAAATAAAAGATGCGTGCCCAGGGGTGAGCAGAGACATGATCCGCAGGGTCCTCCGCAATCTCCAGGCAGCAAAGAAGGTCGAGTGCCTGAGCCGCGGTCCGGGCGCCACGTGGCGCAAGAAGAGGTAATACCCCCAAAAGAGGGTACTAAAGAGGGTAAGATTCCAGTCGGGCGCACACCCAAAGGGTCAGGATTGCGATTCTCAGGACAGCATCGACCGATGAGGCAATCATGGCAAGGGTCAGGAAAGGTAAAGCAGCGAAAGGAATTCGGAGGGCCGCCGACGAGGCCAGGTTGGATGAACTGATCGAGGAAGCCATTGTGGATTGTTACAACGAATCAGAACAGATTACGGGCTTTCTCACTATGCTGGAAGAACATCTGGCTCTCCCGTTCAGCACGATAATCCTCGGAACTGAAGTGACTGTGGAACGGATTGATATCACAGACGATGAAGTCATCGTCGCGACCTGCCGGCGAGGCCGTGACCGCCAGTGGATTTCAGTCCTGGACCTGCCATTGCCAAGACCCAGGCCTGTGGGATCGGAATGGATAGATGCCTACCGCAAGTGGTCACGATGGAGCCAGCGGAATGACCAATACGCAGAGGAATAACCATGGGTAATACCTGGATTACGGGCATGCGACACTATCTCGACGATGCCGGGCATCTACCCGAGGCCATGCCGGGTCCTGCACTGGGGCTGGCGCAGTTCCTCGGTTCGGTTGTGGAGTGGGTGACCAGCCATCCCCTTGGCCGGTTTGAGCGGACTAGGTCGCCGGGTTCCGGAATCGAGGCCTTGTCAGGCGAGTAGGAAAGCTCACGAAGGAGAATTACTTGTTCTGTCGCGAAACCCCACGAATCGCATGTCAGGTCGGGCCCCGGCAGGGGCGAAAGGTCTTTGTTTGCATCGTCTTGTCTGTCGCCCCTCCGGGGCTCGCAGAGGAGTTTTGCGACAGAAAACTAGTTAGCCAAAATTAGCGGGTTCCAGAGGGCATTTTGGAGACTTTGGAGATTTTAGGGACTGGAAAGACTCTGTGAAACCTTGTCTATGCAGAGTTGCAGCCATCCTGGTTCAAGCCATGTTTGATTTTCTGAGTGCGGGTATGCTCAATCACGTCGTATGATTCTATGTCAAAAAGTCTGAATGCCCCACAGATCCAGAGTCACGCAGAATTCGTGGCGTATTACGCATTTTGTGCATCCCGCCGCCACAACCATAACGGAGTTGATATCTGACAGGTCAGCATCCGCGAGTGTACTATGGCTGGTGGGTGGTGGCCACAGCCGCCTTGGGGCTGTGCCTTGGTGCGGCCCCAATTGTTGTCTTCTCTTTTGGTGTCTTTTTTAAACCACTCAGTCAAGAATTTCACGCGGACCGTGCCTCTGTCTCGCTCGCCTTCAGCTTGCAGAACCTGGCTGCGGCCGGTTGCGCCCCTCTGATCGGGCGGTTGATCGATCGATTCGGCTCGCGAAGAGTAGTGCTGCCGGGGACTGCGATATTCGGACTGATTTTGCTTTCCAGCAACATACTCGGCCCCCAAATCGGATATCTGTACCTCTTCTTCGTCGCGCTCGGGATCATTCAGGGCTGTACGTCACCGTTATCCTACAGCGTGGTGGTCTCGCACTGGTTCAACCGGCGCAGAGGCCTGGCTCTCGGCCTCATGATGCTCGGCATGGGGCTGGGCGCCATTGTGGTCCCGTTGATTGTGCAACGGATCATCACGATGTCCGGTTGGCGCATGGCTTACTTCGCTTCCGGCTGTGCTGCGCTGCTGATTTTCTTGCCTGTCGCAGCCCACTTCTTGAAGGGTGACCCGCAAGAGATGGGCCTCCGGCCTGACGGAGTGACACCCGTGGAACAGGCCATGGCGGCGGCCGTATCTGAACCAGTGATCGAAGAGGGTCTGAGCTGGCATGACACAAGGCGCAGTTCGACGTTTTGGCTGCTGGTCTCTGCGTTTTTCCTGGCAGGCGCGAGCGTGCATGCTTGCGTACTGCACATGCCGGCGTTACTCACGGATCGCGGCGTCAGCGTGCAAAGTGCAGCTGTAGCAAGCTCGGTTGTGGGCGTTGCCCTTCTGATCGCGAGGGTCGGCACCGGCTACTTGCTCGACCGGTTCTTTGCTCCTCGGCTCGCACTGCTTTTCTTCGGTGGCGCGTCTTTCGGCATTGCTTTGTTGATGTTCGGAGTCGTGGGAAACATCGCGTTTGGCGCGGCATTTCTGATTGGCATGGGAATGGGAGCCGAGGGAGACCTGATCGCGTACTGTCTCAGCCGCTATTTCGGATTGAAAGCTTTTGGCACAGCCTACGGCTATGCTTTTGGCGCGTTCGTCCTCGCCGGCGCGTTGGGAACGTGGCTCATGGGGGCGGGTTTCGATTTCACACACGCCTACACGGTGCCGCTGGCCGGATTTGCCGGCTGCATGCTCCTGGCCGCCGGGCTCATGACGCGGCTGGGGCCCTATCGCTACGCCCCGGGGCGACCGGCCAAGGCTGCTCCCGCCGGCCTTCCGCTTCCGCCGGAGCAACTCTGATAACTCCGCACCTCCCGGGGTTGGGAATCGAGGAAGTGGAGAGCCCTGGAAGCTGGAAGGGCGACAGAAGGGCGGTCGTGTGGGACGACATACCCCGGGCTGTGCTGCGCTTGCCCGGGGCTACTGGCTTGCCCCCCTCCGGGGACCCTCCGGGGGGCTTCGCCAAGCCACCCGTCCTGCGTCGTTCTACGGGTGGGAGCTGACTCTTGCACAAGCCCTTAGCCCTTTGATTGCGTCACGTGCGGAAGGAACACCACGCGACGCACATAATAGGGGAGCGTCCCCTGTTTCCCTGTTTCCCCGAATTCCTATCGGGCTGACAGTGTCTTCATGAGCCGGTAGCCGAACTCGAGTCCGTCATAGAAGTCCGATGTGCGGATGCGCTCGTCCTGCCCGTGCGCGCGAATGTCGTCCAAGTCGTAAAACATCTGCGCGATCCCGTAAGTGGGGATGCCTGCGGCGCGAAGTGATTTGCCGTCGGTGCCCCCGGTCTCCATCACCGGAACGACCGGCAGTCCGGGCCAGAACGAGTGTACAGTCTTTTCCACCCGTTCTATAAGTGCGGGCGGAGGCGGAGACGCCGGGTTGGGTCGCAGCGGGACTTTTACAGTGATCGCAATCCCCGGCCCCACGGCTTCCCGCAGCATTGTTTCGACTTCCTCCAGGGTGACGCCCGGCAGGGTGCGGCAGTTTACGGTGGCCTGCGCTGACTGCGGCAGGGCGTTGTCTGCATGTCCGCCGGAGAGCAGGGTGGCCACGCAGGTCGTGCGCAGCAAAGCGTTCTCGTATGGAGACCGGGACAGCCTTGCGGCAGCGCTTTCATCAGGAGGTGCGCCCGCGACAGCCCTGCAGTCCACGGCATCCTGGCCTTCCTTCAGAGCCGCAGTCCGCTCGAAGTAACTCCGCGTGACCTCGTTCAATTGAACGGGAAATTGCAGATCGCGTACCCGGAGGAGAGCTGCAGCAAGATCGTAAATTGCGTTTTCTTTCACGGGGAGCGAACTGTGTCCGCCGGGATTTTTCGCCGTGAGCCGGAAGGAAACATACCCTTTCTCTGCCGCCTGTACGGAATAGAGGATGCGCTTGCCGTGCTCCGCCTGTCCGCCCCCCGAATCCGTGTTCACGCAAAACTCGGCGTCGATAAGGCTGCGCTTCTCCCTCAGGAGCCACTCGACACCATTCGGCCCCCGGCCGCCCTCCTCGTCTGCCGTCAGGAGCAGGATGATGTCCCGCTCCGGCTTGAACCCCTCCTTCTTGAGACGGATCAGGTTCGCCACGAGCAGTGCCGCATCGCCCTTGATATCCTGTGTGCCGCGGCCGTAGAAATACCCGTGTTTCTCGATGAGTTGGAACGGGTCCATCG
>DASQID010000423.1:0-1500 GCA_035631775.1 Acidobacteriota bacterium | reverse complement strand
TTTTGCTGCCGGCGGCGGATCGACTTTATAAACAGCGTCTACGGCCTTACCCGAGGCCAGATGGTGTGCGCCCGGTCAAACGCCGCAGATGCGGGACACCACGCGGGGAACTTCCTCCACGGGCATGCCTTCGACAAATTTCTCGAAGCCCCGCAGTTCCGGCACCTGAAAGTAGCAGTTGGCCACGCTGCCGTCATCGGCCAGAAAAATCTGAATCTTGCCGTGCCCTTCAAGACGTGTGATGGGGTCGATCGAAATGCTCTTCATAAGGCCTTCCTCACGAGTAGTGATCCCCCGATCCCGAACCGGTTGAAGCTCCGGAGCGGATCCGGGATTTCCGAAATAATGCGTTCAATCTGGGTCTCATCGGTAGCGTCGATGACCGAGGCTATCGCCGACACTGCTTTCGCTCCCTGGTCGAGGACGCCGGGAGGAGGTCCGTAGCATCCCCTGCAGGCAACGCCTGAGAGCTGGCATCGCGTGTCGCATCCGCCCCGCGTCACGGGTCCGAGGCAGAGGAATCCCTGTTCGAGGTAGCAGGTTTCCTGCTCCGGTTGAGCCGTGGCGATGCGCTTGAAGCCGCTTATCTTTTTTTCGTGCTTCTTGCGCGGGCACTCGTCGCACTGAGTCTTTTCCGAAGCCCCGATCACGGTGCCCTTGGGCGGCAGCTGCCCGCTGACGATCGTGGTCACCACGTTCCAGATCTGCTTGGGCGTCGGCGGGCAGCCCGGCACGTAATAGTCCACAGCCACGATGTGGTCGAGCGGCCGGACTGTATCGTAGAACTCAGGAATGGTGATCTCGCCTTCCGGGACCTTCGTCCTGGGCTGAGGTTCGACCCCGTCCGGATTCACCGTGGAGGGCGAGTCGTGATAGACGCGCTGGAAGATCTCACGCTTGTTGAACAGATTGGCGAGACTCGGTATCCCGCCGATGTGGGCGCAGGTTCCAAATGCCACCATCACCTTGGACTTCGCCCGGAGGAGCCGGGCCAGGTGTTCATTCTCCGAATTCCTGACGGCGCCGTGGAAGAGCGTCACATCCATGTAGCCATCGGGCATGGCTTCTACGTCTTCGTATTTAAAATCCAGCGCGATGGGCCAGAAGAGGATGTCCGCAGCCGCGGCCACATCGAGTATCTTCTCGTGGATATCGAGGATAGCCACGTCGCATCCTCCGCAGGCGGCCGCCCAATACGATGCCAGTTTCAGCTTAGCCATCCCTACCTCCGTTTCAGCGGTCAGGGATCAGTGGTCAGTGCCTTCCGGCCCCTGACCCCCGGCCCCTGGCCCCCTGTGATCCTATGCCACCGAAATCTCCGTGCGCTTCTTCGCTTTCGCCCGGAACTTGGCGGGCCCCAGCTTGCGAATATCGTCGGTAATGCGGTTCACCACCTCGGCCCAGCGATCTCCTTCCGACGCCGATACCCACTCCAGGCGAAATCGCTCCGGCTCGATTCCGTAGTCGGAGAGGAGTTTTTTCAGGAGCGCCATACGCCGC
>DASQID010000422.1:0-6083 GCA_035631775.1 Acidobacteriota bacterium | reverse complement strand
CGCAAAGTGAAATTTTCAAGACCTGACACCGGACCGGGGGAATCATATAGGAGAGATACCCCGAAAGAAAAACGCAACTTTTTGTGTTCTGGCATCGTCTAGTATAGTACCCATTCAATAACCTCCTTCGAAACGGCGGGGGCGGGCCTAAATCTCGCTCCTGCCGTTAAACTCTTGAAAAAGTGAACCATCAAATCCTGAGACTCATCTAATGATCCAGAGGGAACCGATTAAGCTTGTTGAGGAACGAAGGTGAGTGCTAGACTATCCTGTTGAAGAACTGGGTGACAGCCTCAGCTAGTTGAGGCGAAGGGGGCGTCATGAGAAACGCAATCAAATTGGCATTTTCTCTCCTGGTGTTGTTGGTATTCGGGCTGCCGGCTTTTTCGCAAGGTCGCCCCGGGTCATCCGGAGGGTCGGATAGCAGGGGTTCAGGAGCCGCTGCGTCCAGCGTTTCTTCCACCACCTCCGTAACTTCTTCTACACCAAGCTATTCTGGTTCGAGAGATTTTTCTTCATCCAGAGGCTATGGGTCCGGCGGCACCGGCTTCAGCAGCGGGCAGGGGCGCGGCGCTGCCTATAATCCGCCGCCCAAGCTGCAGGGAACATCCTTTTATTCTGTGAATTCCTATTATGCATGGCAAGATTTCTTCTGGTACCTGCAAAGCCGGTACATGATGAACGGTCTTTACTTCCAACGGTTCTACCGCAACAGGGAGCCCCTGATAACACCAGCGATGCTCAAGTTGATCACTAGAGAACCCCTCAGACTGAGCATGCAGATGGTAACCGCTGTAGATGAACTCGAGGCAATGTTGCAGGCTCGCCAGGAGGGCAAGCCGGTAAGTAAGGAGGACATTTCCGCTAAGGCGCAGGAAATAAGGGAGTTGGCAAAGCGTATTCGATCAAACGAGGCCTTGGCATTTGCCGGCCAAAGGAAAGACAAGGACGTCCTCAAGGGCGATAATATAGAAAACTTGGGCTTGGAGGCTGTCAGCCAGCTCCGTGAATTGGTCACAGATCTCAACACACAGTTACGGAGCATGTATACCCAGGACACGACTTCGACAATATCCGTGAATTCTCTTTCTCAGCCATCCTTAGAGTCGCTTTCCAAGGGAATTGAAAAGGTCAGCAAGGTAATCGAGAATTCCGCGAAGAAGATATAATACCGCCCGCGCCGACTGCGACGAGCGCCACTGAGACGCAAAGGTCTCGGAGAAGCGATTCTCCGAGACTTTTTTTTCTCTGTGGTAATATGCTTGTAATGCCGAAGTTAAGAATTGACACTCCGAATCAGCTTTCTGTATGATTCGCAGCGTAAGCTATCTCATATGTTTTGAATAATTAGGAGTCATTCATGCCCTCCGGCCAGGAATATGTCAACCGGCTGCGGGAAGATGCTCAACGAACGCTCGCGCCCCAGGTAAACGATCTCGAAAAGGAACTCAACAACATTAAGAGCGACCTTACGGTTTCGTTGGGTCAGCTCTCCGAAAAACTCGAAGCCGTTCGCAATTTTGCCCTACCCGAAGCTGAATCCGTAGTCCTGGACGCCCTCGAGGAGGCGGCGCGTGAGAGGAGACTCCAATTCGAGTCTCTGGCGCGCTTTTCTCATGACATTCGTGCCAAGGAAACCCAGGAAGAGATCCTGAACTCTCTGCTCGATGAGGCTGCAAAGTTCTCGCCGCAGGTTGCCCTGTTTGTCATTCGAGGCGGCAACTTTGCCGGCTGGTCATCCCGCGGATTTTCGCAGCGGATTGCCGAAGAAATCGGCAAGCGGACGTTGCAGCGCTCAGCAAACGCGCTGGTCGAGAAAGCTCTGGGATCGGACCGTCCCACTTCTGTCTCGGACATAACGCAAGTCAATGAGCTGGAGTTCCTCCGGGAGGAGGGCGCCGGACCGTGGCAGCTTTTCCCGATGAAGGCCGTCGGACGTCCTGTGGCTCTGCTTCTTACAGCTGGAGCCGGGGTGCCGGCAGCCGGGTTCGAGTCCATCAGCATGCTTCTGGACTTGACGGGGATGTGCATTGAGAACATCGCTCTAAAAGTCCTCCACGATGTGCGTCCGCAGGTGTCCGCAGCAAAGTCGGAAAAGATCTCTCCGCAAGTTCCGGGTCCTTCCGAACTCCACGTCGCTGCAGTGGAGGCTCCACCGGCCACACCAGGGGAGCGACTTGCAGCTAGAGTGACGGCCGAGAAGTACATCCCGCCTTCTTCCGAACAGATGCCGTCTGAAGAACCTGTCGAAAGGGAGTCGGCCGAATCCACGCCGCCCACGCCGGCTCCAGAGCCCGTTCAACAGCCCGAGGTTCGGCAGGAACAACCGCCTGGCGCTCACTCGGAACCGGAAGCTCCGCAGGAGGGGTCCGTGGCAGTGCACGAGGAACAGGCTGCAATCGCGGCGGCGATCGGGGGTGGATGGGTGCAGGACACACCCCGGGAGCAGGAACCGGCACCCGAGCCGATGTCGGCCGCGACACAACCTGCGGGGCCGGCCGAGCCCGCGGAGAAGACCGAACCGCAGCCGGTTGACGAGGAGAAAGCCGATTCGGCCGCGAAACGATTCGCCCGGTTGCTGGTCTCCGAGATCAAACTCTATAATGAACAGCGCGTCATCGATGGGCGGCAGAATAGGGATGTTTACGTGCGGCTCAAGAAGGACATTGACAAGAGCCGTGAGATGTACGAGAAGAGGGTTCCTCCTTTCGTCACACGCAAGAACGACTATTTCCACGACGAGGTTATTCGAATTCTCGGGGAAAACGACCCATCCGCACTAGGGAGCGATTATCCGGGCCCTCGCGTCGAGAGCTAAAAAACTGAGTACAAGGCCGACCCATGCCGCTCGGACGAAACCGCCCGCCACTGCCATCTCTTTTGGTGTATTTTCGCACACTCCCGCACCTGCGACGGCTATCCAATGACTGCCGCCCGGTATCGGGGAGGGCGCAAAGCTACATCGTGAGCCTGCTGATCGGGCTGGTGTTCCTTTTCGTTCCCCTCGGGTCGGGCGAAGATAAGCAGACGCAATCCACACGGTTGCCCGCATCACTCGAACCGTTTATCCCTGCTTATCCTGCTCCGGTGGACGATGCGCTCAAGGCACTGAAACGTGGGGTCGAGGAGTATGTCAATGGAGATTATTCCTCCTGCCTGAACGCTCTGCCGGACGATTCGTCGACAGGGAAAACGTCTGTCGGAGACTTTGTCCTGCTCTACAAAGCGAAAGCCAACCTGATGCTCGAGCGCGGGGAGGAGGCCCTCAACACATACCGCCAGCTCCAATCCAGATATCCGGACTCCCCTCTTTACCCTGATGCCGTTCTTGGCGAGTGCCAGGCCGAACTGAAGCTGCACAATCCCGGCGCTGCCCTTGCGGCGCTGAGAAATCCGAAGCTCGAGGATACAGCCGACAGCTACTTCTACCAGGCTCGCGCGTTGGAGGACTCCGGCGAGCGGCAGCAAGCCGTCGATCTGTATCTGCGCGTCTACTGCGATTATGTCAATTCCAGCGTCGCAGATCTCGCGCGGGATCGGCTGCTGGCTCTATCGCCGAGGGCATTGAGTGGCACGCAAGGCTACCGGTCTCAGCTGGTCAGAGCCGACAACCTGCTGCGGGCAGGCCGGAATCGCGAGGCTGAGGCAGTGCTTGTGCGACTCGGAAAGCTGTCGGCACCGGACAAGCTGAGTTCGGAAAAGCGTTGTCTTTTATATGCGGATACTGAGTATCATCTGGGAAAAGCCACGGTTGTGCTCCCCCAATTGCGAAAGGTCACTTCAGCTGATCCCGCCCTGCATGCACGCGCCGTGTATCTCGAGGCAGCCTGCTTCCGGCGTCTCAAGCGGGAAGAGTCATTTTTGAAAACGCGGGACAAAGCGCTCAAGCTTTACCCGAAGTCGCCCTATACCGAACAACTCCTGGCCGCCGTTGCTTCGCAATACGACGTGTCAAACGAAATCGAACAGGCACAGCAGGCCTATTGCGATCTTTACGAGCGATTCCCGAAAGGCGAGCATGCCGAGCGGGCTTTGTGGCGAATGTCCTTGTTTCACTTTGTTCAACAGAGGTACGGCGAGGCACTCCAGGGATTTTACAGATACCTGGCGGCATATCCGAATCCGAGCAGCGCGATTCCCGCCATCTACTGGATGGCGCGTTGTTATCAGAGAGCCGGGGATACCTCTCATGCCTCTGTGCTGCTCGAACGGATCCGATCACTGGCCCACCACAGCTACTACGGCAAGAGGGCGCTCGAAGCCGAGCAGACACTGAAAAAGGCCGGCGATGAGGCCGACCAGCCTCTCCTGGCACTCGACTTCGCGGAAGTGGCAGCAAAAGTGAACGCAGTACGGCTTTCGCTCGCCGGAATATCCGAACCTCCTGCAGCGGTGGCTGCCGTCATTGAACGTGCACGCCAGCTGGCAGCCGCCGGTCTGCCGGACCTTGCCCTGCTGGAGCTCCATGGAGCAATGCGCAAATTTCCGGCCGAAAGGGCCCTGAGCTATGTCGCTTCGCGCATTTACGAAATCAAGGACGACTACTATGGAGTGACTGCAACACTTCGCCGGGCCTTCCCGGACTACAATGACCGTCCAGCCGATTCGCTGCCGCTGGAGATCTGGCAACTCCTCTTCCCCGTAAAGCACTGGGACGTAATTGCGAAGCAGGCAGCCAAATACAACATCGACCCAAACCTAGTTCTGGGCATCATCCGCCAGGAATCCTCGTTTAAGGAAGAGGCCCGCTCCTCGGCCAATGCCAGAGGGCTGATGCAGGTGCTGCCTTCGACCGGGCGGAGGGTAGCTCGCCAGGCCGGTGTTACACGATATACGGTGAAGAAGCTCTACACCGCAGAGACTAATATCATTCTGGGACTGCAGCATTTTTCGTCGCTGCTGAGGCAATACGCCAATAGTGAGGAACTGGCCCTGGCGGCCTATAACGCCGGGGATGATCGTTCCGACCGCTGGATGCAGGAGTTCGGCGTCAACGACATGGCGGAATTCGTGGAGCGGATCCCGTTCAGCGAGACGCGTGGCTACATAAAGCAGATCATGACCAACCAGGCCCATTACGCCTTTCTTACATCCGGCCTGAACGGCAGCACACGATAGGGTCTGTCCCAAATTTGACTGGTGCATCATGTTGCCGGCCCAAGCAGTGCGGTGGACGTGCATCCGCTTCGTTGCCGCTCCTCGACGATGCGCCCGACATCGCCTGCGTCACAGCGCCTCGCATCCGCCCGCCCGGCGCCCGTGCCAAAACGCACCGGCAATTTCGTGACAAACTCTTAGAGGCTTCAGCGACAATCGAGGTCGGGGTCACGCAAAAGCGGATAGGATCCAGCTTGTGGGGAAAGAACCGTTTGTCGAAGAGGATCGAGAATTGGTGGGGCGCTGCCTCAAGGGCGAGGAGTATGCCTTTGAGGAGCTGGTGCAGAGGTACCAGCAGACCGTTTTCAACCTCGTTTATCACAGCATAGGCTACAGGAATGACGTCGAGGACATAGCTCAGAAGATCTTTGCCAAGATATATTTTTCGCTTCCCAAATTCGACAACAAGCGCCCATTTTTCCCCTGGCTTTACAGAATAGCGATCAACCAATGTTACGATGAGCTGAGGCGTGCACGGCGTCGCAAGGTGCATACCTTCACGGAGCTCAGCCTGGAGGATACGGAAAGTATAGAGAAGTTGATCAACCAACATGAAGTGACAGTTCAATCCCCCGAAGACAGGCAGGAACTTCATGCGCTGCTTCACAAGATGATGGAAGAGCTCCCCGATCAGCAAAAAACGGCCCTCGTACTGCGCGACCTCGAAATGGTCCCCTATGACAAGATGGCGGAACTGATGAGGTGTACGGAACAGGCCGCCCGTCTGAAGGTATTCCGAGCGCGTACCCGGTTGCGCGAGTTGATGGAGAAGGCACTGCGACGCCGCGAGCGCGTCTCGCGTGGCAAATAGGCGAACTGAGCCTCAGCATGTGAAAAAACACAGCTCAGATTTTGGTGCAGTATGTGGTCGTGTGCGGGGGGTCATCAGACTCCCCGGTCGCCGCCGGAGGCGGCGACCCGCCCCC
>DASQID010000421.1:0-3275 GCA_035631775.1 Acidobacteriota bacterium | reverse complement strand
CGAAGAGAATGTTATGCGTTTTTGCGATCTGAACGACAATAACCGCCTGCTCCTCGGGCAGCCCTCCGCGCTCGGCCACAATTCGCTCCATCATACGCATTTCTTCGGGACTGATATCGAGGTCGGCTCGCGCGACACGGCTGAGAAGGTAGGCAAACGCTGCAATAAACCTCGCGCGCTGTGGGTCCAGCCGATCAAGGGCCTCCGTGATCTTTCGCACCGTCTCTGTTTCCCCGGAGGCGGCGGATTGACTTTGCTGCTTCAGTTTCAGGAAGTCGAGAATGGACATGTCTGACGGTTTCCTCCCATCGTGTTTCATGATGATAGCACTTAGAGCTCGCGCAGAAATAACTTCACATTTTGGCGCTTACTCCTGACTACCGATGCAGCAAGTGATTGTGAGAAACCTATTCACACGTTTCCGCTATGTTTATGTCTTCTGGCGCATGCCTGTCGCAGGTTGTTGCTCTCGACGGGTCACTGACCCATAAGCGCTAACCTACGCTCTTGTGCCGTCACAAGTCGCACCCTCAACTTGGGCCTCGCGGCGGCGGGCGGGCATCTGCGATTTGAGAATCAGCTTTGCGTCCTGGCTGAAAGCCCGGACGAGATGCGTCCCGTTAGGGACGCAAAATGGCCAAATTCCAGCGATGGGTCATTGACCTGTCGCCACAGGAATCCCGCGAACACAGTGCCAATGCACTGTGGGAATGAATCACCACATCTCCATCGCGTAGCAGTTTCCCCCAATGCTGCCTCCAGGTCTGGCCGATATCTCCTCAGCGTGTGCGCACTGAGCGAAAACTGGGGAATCCTGCCCCGATCTTCTGTGCTATGCTAGCCGCGCCAATCTCACGGTCATTCCCGGGAGCCACTGCAATGTTTGATTACGTGAACGATTTCATGTCGAAAGTAAGAGCTAAGAATCCGGCCGAACCTGAATTCCACCAAGCCGTGCAGGAGGTGGTCGAATCTCTGAGCCTGGTGTTGGATCGTCATCCCGAGTACCGCTCGGCGAAGATCATGGAGCGCATAGTTGAGCCTGAGCGCGTGATTATGTTCCGTATCCCCTGGATGGACGATCAGGGCGAGATTCATGTAAATCGGGGATTTCGCATCCAGATGAACAGTGCGATCGGACCTTACAAGGGAGGACTGCGCTTCCACCCGTCCGTGACGCTGGGCATTCTGAAATTCCTTGCCTTCGAACAGGTTTTCAAGAACAGTCTTACGACACTGCCGATGGGCGGCGGCAAGGGAGGATCGGACTTCGATCCGAAGGGTAAGAGCGACAATGAGGTGATGAGGTTTTGCCAGAGCTTCATGAGCGAGCTCTTCCGCCACGTCGGTTCCGATGCGGACGTGCCTGCAGGCGATATTGGGGTAGGCGGGCGCGAGATCGGTTATTTGTTCGGCCAGTACAAAAGGCTGCGCAACGAATTCACAGGAGTGCTGACGGGCAAGGGCCTCAACTGGGGTGGCTCTCTGATCCGGCCGGAGGCCACAGGCTACGGATCAGCGTACTTTGCCGCGGAGATGCTCTCCACTCGCAATCAGACGCTGGAAGGAAAGGTCTGTCTCGTTTCCGGCAGCGGAAATGTTTCGCAGTACACCGTCGAAAAGGTGCTCCAGCTGGGCGGTAAGGTTGTGACCTTGTCTGATTCCAACGGATACATCTACGACCCGGAGGGCGTCAACCGCAAGAAGCTGGATTTCGTGATGGATCTCAAGAATGTCCGGCGCGGCAGGATCAAGGAGTACGCCGAGGCTTTCAAGAGTGCGGCATACACTCCTTTTGACCCAAAGCAGAGTTACAGCCCTATGTGGAACCACAAGGCGGACTGCGCGTTCCCGAGCGCCACGCAAAACGAGATCTGCGAAACGGATGCCCGGAACCTGGTGAGGAACGGCGTCTACCTCGTTGCGGAGGGAGCCAACATGCCGACGACACTTGACGGCGTGAAGGTTTTCCTCGATGCGGGCATCCTCTATGGGCCGGGAAAGGCGGCGAACGCCGGAGGAGTGTCGGTTTCGGGCCTCGAGATGTCGCAGAACAGCATGCGTCTCCCCTGGACACGAGAGGAGGTGGATAGCCGCCTCCACCTGATCATGAAGAGTATTCACAAGACCTGTGTGGAAAATGCCGAGCGGTTCGGCACTCCGGGCAACTACGTCAATGGCGCAAACATCGGCGGCTTCCTCAAGGTCGCCGATGCCATGTTGGATCAAGGCCTGGTTTGATTGACGATCAACGATCGACGACTGACGATTGAAGAGTGGTTCGTTTCAATCGTCAATCGTCAATCGTAAATCTACAAATATCCGCTACAATAGTATCCTCGGCGGCAGTGGATTGCTGCCGCCACCATTCGTCTTGAGCCGCCGGAGACACGCCGTGGCTGAGCAGTATCTGGATCCTCTCTGGATCGAGCACGGATACGGGACCCGGTTCCAGGGTTTCCAGAACCTCATGCGGCGCCGGATCCGCGATGTCCTCCTCGTCTCCAGTCTCTACGACCTCTACCTTTTCGAGGAAGACGGCAGGCTCTACGAACTGATCCGCAACGAGTATCTCGGCCTCAACCTCAGTCATTCCCCGGAGCTGACGCGGGTTTCGAGCGGCAAGGAAGCGCTTTCACTGGCAAAGGAGGAAAGACGCTTCGACCTGATCGTCACGACGCTGCACATCGAGGACATGAGTGCCCTCAGGCTCGCCAAGCTTGTACGCGAAGCCGGTCTGGACGTTCCCATCGTTCTGATGGCCTATGACAACCGTGAGCTTAAGGAACTGACGGCCCACCACGATACTTCCATCTTCAATCGGATCTTCATCTGGCAGGGAGACTTCCGCCTCATCATCGGAATCATCAAGCACCTCGAGGACCGGATGAACGTGGACCACGACACAAGGATCGCGGGCGTGCAGTCGATCATCCTGATAGAAGACAATGTGCGTTATTACTCCTCGTTCCTGCCCATCATCTATACGGAGATTCTGAAGCAGTCGCAGCGGCTGATCTCGGAGGGGATCAATCTTTCGCACCGCTACCTGCGAATGCGCGCCCGGCCCAAAATCCTGCTGTGCGAGACGTACGAGGAAGCCTGGGATTATTACATCAAGTATGAGGATTACATCCTCGGCATCATTTCCGACATCGATTTCCCCCGCAACGGCGAGCCCGATCCAAAGGCCGGCCTGACGTTGGCACGCCAGGTGAAATCACGCTATCCCGACATCCCGATCCTTTTGCAGTCGTTGACTCCGGCCTGGGAGG
>DASQID010000420.1:0-9990 GCA_035631775.1 Acidobacteriota bacterium | reverse complement strand
GCATCTCGATGGAGGCGAGACCTGTGATCTACTGGGCCTGGCCTCCGGCATAAGACCGCGGCAGAGACTAACCCTGATCATCCATCGCGCAAATGGCAGCTCCGAGGAAATTCCGGTCCTGCTGCGGATCGACACTCCCATCGAAGCGGATTACTATCAGCATGGTGGGATTCTTCCCTTCGTTCTGCGGCAGTTGCTGACGAAAGACGCATGATCATTGCGGATTGTGGATTTCGGATTTCGGATTACCCTCCGGACCTTCTCAATGTGCTATGAGCTGGATTTCGTCAGTACGCAGCAAGGACCTGCGCAGCCATCCGCGGCATCGCAGAACAGGGCGGTTCGGTTCAATCCTCAAACAGCAATTCGCAATCCGCAATATACTGGACGCGGATGAACGTCACGACGGATCGATCGCCAAATCCTCGCGAAGAATATGAGCGCCGGCTGACGGTGCGTCAGCATGCCGCTGCGCTGCAGGATCGCCGTCATCGCCGCATCGCGCTGCTGCGCCTGGTAGTATTCGCCGCGGCTGCTCTCATGGCCTGGTCCAGTCTCACCCTGAGTTATCCGTCCCTCTGGTGGTTAACCTTCCCGGCCGTCGCATTTATTGTGCTGATGATTCTGCAGGAGCGTGCACGGCAGGCCCGGCTGCGTTCCGAGAAAGCGGCTGCTTTCTATCAGAGAGGTCTTGCCCGGGTTGACGGGAGATGGATGGGGACCGGCGAACAGGGAGACCGCTTCCGCGATCCTTCCCATCCCTATGCGGAAGATCTGGATCTTTTTGGGAAGGGATCACTGTTCGAGCTCATATGTGCGGCGCGAACCAGGATGGGCGAGGGGACACTCGCCGCCTGGTTTAAAGGTCCGGCTTCACCTCGGGAAGTGCGAGAACGCCAATCCGCCATCGAGGAACTTCGAGGTAGACTCGATCTTCGCGAAGAACTCGCCGTCCTTGGCACGGATATTCGTGCCGGGGTCAATCCGGAAGCCCTCTCGAACTGGGCAGTCGCGGCCCCTGTGCTGATCTCGCGAAGGACCAGGATTCTGATTGCCCTGCTCGCAGCCGGGACTGTGGCCTCGCTCACCGCCTGGGGAATTTTTGGTGAGATCAGACTGTGGTTTCTGACCATGCTGCTTGTGGACGGCATTATTGCTCTCATATTCAGGCGTAAAGTGGTGCAGGTGCTCGATCATGCGGAACATCCGGTCGAAGATCTTGCCCTTCTGTCACAGGTATTAGGCCTGCTGGAACGGGAGCGTTTTTCCTCGCCCCTCCTTGCCCGGCTCCGCAACGAACTCGACAGCGAGGGCTTGCCGCCATCCGGGCAGATCGGCCGGCTTAACCGGATAATCGTTCTCTTGGATTCAGGACGCAACCAGTTGTTCGCGCCACTCGCAGCGCTTCTCCTTTGGAAAACGCAGATTGCCTTTGCCGTCGAGGCGTGGCGCCGGAGGTCTGGCCCACTGGTGCCACGCTGGCTCGAAGCGGTTGGCGAATTGGAAGCCCTCTGCTCACTTGCCGGCTATTCTTATGAACACCCTGACGACCCCTTTCCCGAGATTTTGGAGGAGGGCGACGGCTTCGTTGGCGAGAAACTGGGCCACCCTCTCATTCCTGAAAACCGTTGCGTCAGGAATGACGTCCGTCTCCAGGGAGAACTCCAGGTGTTGCTGGTCAGCGGCTCAAATATGTCCGGGAAAAGCACGCTCCTGCGGACAGTCGGGACGAACGCCGTCCTCGCACTGGCAGGAGCCCCGGTGCGGGCTGCAAGCCTCCGGTTGACGCCCCTCTCAGTGGGGGCGTCGATCCGGATCATGGATTCACTGCAGGCAGGCAGTTCGCGCTTCTATGCCGAGATCACGCGCCTGCGGCAGCTTGTCGAGCTGACCAAGGAAGCGCGGCCGCTGCTCTTCCTCCTGGATGAACTTCTTCACGGGACCAATTCACACGATCGCCGCATCGGTGCGGAGGCCATAGTGAAAGGTCTGGCGGATCGTAGAGCTATCGGCTTGCTGACCACGCATGATCTGGCGCTGGCCCATATCGCGGACGTTCTCTCCCCGCGCGCGGCCAATGTCCACTTCGAGGACCACATTGAAAATGGCGAAATCGCCTTCGACTACCTGCTTCGCTCTGGTATCGTGCGCAGAAGCAATGCTCTTGAACTGATGCGCTCGGTCGGTCTGGAGGTCTAGCTGGTCGGACCTTCAATCGTCAATCGTCAATCATAAATCCTCACGCCCCGGGTCTACTGGCTGGAGCTGCGGCTAATCCGGGCGCGGATCCGACCGTGCTGGATCCTGTGGGTCGGGGCATCAGCCCCGAACGCCCGGACCCACATGTTCTTTACAGGATCGGCTCGCTCGCCGCGCAACTCAGTATCAAAGATTCATGATTTGTGTATAACGATTTGGCTGGCGCCTCTTCGCCTTGGGCTAATGGCTTGCTGAGTGAGAGACTACATTCCGTGCAAAAAGGATCTCAGCCTCTCCATTGCGGGTTCCAGGACGGAACGGTCGGCGGCATAACAGATTCGCACTGATCCTTCCCCTCCCGCTCCGAAAGCCACGCCAGGCGCGATACCGACCCTTTTCTCAAGAAGAAGCATGCGACAAAAATCGAAAGAATCCTGCAGGCCGGCGATTTTCGGGAAGAGGTAGAAGGCTCCTTCCGCCTGGGGTGCGGTTATCCCGGGCATGCTTCGGAGCGCCTCGCGCACGAAGTCGCGATTCTCTCTCAGCCGTTCCACCATCGACCTGATTTCCCCCTCACCATGAAGCAGAGCTGTCTCTGCCGCCTTCTGAGCCATGGACGGGGCGTGAGAGACAATGAATTCGTTTAAATGGGTGGCTTTTCGCGCCAGGTCCGCGCGAGATACCAGCCACCCCAGGCGCCAGCCGGTCATGCAATAACTCTTCGAGAAAGATTGCACTACGATTACCGCGTCGTCCGGGGTGGTCTTTCTCAGGATGGAGGGGGCCACCGGGCCATTATAGTAAATCCTCTCATACACTTCGTCCGCCAAAAGCCATAATCCGCGTCTCCGGCAGATTTCGAGCAAGCGGTCCTGGTCGCCCGCCTTCGCAACCCAACCCAGCGGATTGGAGGGCGAGGTGTAGAGAAGCAGGCGCGTGCGGTCCGTAATTGCCGACTCCAGCGCATCAAAGTCGATCTGATAGGCGCCATCATGAAGAACGTGAGGAAGCTCAATCGCGCGCGCCGAGCACATGCCTGCAATGGCTGCGCCGTTTGGCCAGGCGGGAGTCAGCACGATTGCCTCATCGCCTGGATCCAGGACGCACCGTATCGAAACATTGAGTGCCTGAACTCCCGATGCCGTGATAACGATGTTCTTCCAGTCGAGGTCGACCCCGTGAATCTCCCTGTACTTACACGCAATGGCGCGACGGAGGCTTGGCAGTCCGGCGTTCTCTGTATAAAAAGTGTAACCTTCATTCAGCGCACGTACCGCCGCGTCCTTGATGTATCGTGGTGTCGGCTGATTGGATTCGCCGAAGTAAAGGCGCAGTACCCCGTCCATCGACATGGCTATGTCGGCCAGTTCCCGGATGCGGGACTGCGACACGCCGCTCAGTGAGGGAGCAAGCGAAGGTTTCTTAGATTCCATCAACGACCTCACCACGGTTTATCAGGAAGTAACTGCCACGAATTACACGAATTTCACGGATTAATCAATCGTTCCTGCAATTCGTAACTGCTTTTCTCCTCCTAACCTGAGGAGAGTATTTGCCGATAAGCTCGGAGAGTTTTAGGAGTTATGGTTGGCGGCCCACAAGTGATTCAACCTATGATCGAGAGACGTTCCGGATCAGACCGGCGCGGTGGGGCGACGTTTCCACTGCGTTTTTCCGGTCAACGAAGGCGTAGAAGCAAGGGTCGGCGCGAGACCGACCGGGGCGGATACGTCGACTATTATGACGTAAGAAGTTGGGGCATAGCCCTGTCGGTGATGATCCTGTCCCTCACCGATGCTGTTCTCACGGGCGCGCAGGTCCGCCACGGCAGCGTGCACGAGATCAATCCGGTCATGGACGCCGTAATCCGTCTGGGAGGAATCTACTCATTTCTGAGTCTCAAGGCGGGCATGACCGCCTTGCCACTGGCCATCATAATGCTCCACAAGGAGTGGCGGCTGGGGCGATATGCCGCCAGGATCTGTCTCTGGTCTTATATCATTGTCGTGACGTATCACATATACCTCCTGATCGAATACAAAAGCCTCGCCGGCTTCCAGTTCAGCTTCCATTGATCCGCGATGTTCGGCAGCGCAGCGGTCTTCGGGCCCAAATGAAAACATTGGACTCGTTGGCCTGCGGCCGAACATGCCTGGTACCGTCCCTGAGCTTGAGTTCCTCATTGCAATCTCTCGGGGAAGGGAATACGCTTCTCCGCTCGTTTAGCGAGTCTCGAAATGCGGCTTGCTGATGCCGGATCCGCCCTGCCGAAGGAGAGAGGAAAGGTGCCTATGCAGTGGAAAACAGCGCCCCCAATGTCAATTGATCCGAAGAAGTCGTACTCTGCCGTTCTCAGAACGGACGGGGGGGAAATCAATGTACAGCTTTTTGCGGACAAGGTGCCGGTGACGGTAAACAATTTCGTTTTTCTGGCACGCCAGCGGTTTTATGATTCCGTGACATTCCACAGGGTCATCGCGAATTTTATGGCGCAGGGTGGGGATCCGACCGGTACAGGATCCGGGGGGCCCGGATACAAATTCGCCGACGAGTTTCATGCTGCTCTTCGGCACGACTCTGCAGGGATTCTGAGCATGGCCAACGCCGGTCCCAACACAAACGGTTCTCAGTTCTTCATCACCCATGTTCCTACACCCTGGCTCGATGGGAAGCATGCCGTCTTCGGCAAGGTCACCTCCGGCATGGACGTGGTGTTGGCGATTCCGCCGCGCGATCCTGGCAGGGCGCAAAAGCCCGGCGTGTGCATAAGAACGATCGAAATCATCGAGAGTTGATTTCCTCGACTGCTGCATGTCCATGAAGATGATCCTGGCTGCCATTCTATGCGTTGGATTCATTTGCCGAATCCTCTCGCTGGGAAGGCGGCAGCTGTGGACGGAGGAGCTGATGCAGGCAGTCGTGGTCCGATTTTCGTCGTTTGGCGAGCTCGTGAGCCATCTCAGGGAAGGGGTCATCCTCCCGGCCCCTCTCGATTTCTTCATCCAGAAGTCCTTTGTGGCTCTTCTGGGGGAATCGAACTGGGCACTGAGGCTTCACGCCGTATTGCTGGCGACGCTTTCCCTCTGGTTCTGCTTCCGGATCGCGAGGCAACTGTTCGGTGATCGGGTCGCCCTTTACTCAACCGCTCTTTTGGCGCTTTACCCCCTACACTACCACTATAGTCAGGAAGCGCGGCCTATTGCCTTGGTCGTCCTGTTGACTTTAATTTCCTTTGACTTGGTTTTGGGACAAGTTGGGGGCCGTGATCACGGGTGGAAGGGTTGGGTGGTTTTAGCCATTGTTCTCGCCCTCCTCCTCTATTCGAGCTTGCTCGGCATGCTGGTTCTGATCACTCAGCTGAGTTGCCTGATTTTGTCGGGAGGGTTGAGGGTCAAGTCGCGTCCTGCCGCGGTCTCCGGGGTAGAAATGGGGGACGTGCCGGATCTCCCGGCCGCCAATAGGGGCCACGTAGCTGCTTATGTGCTCGCCGCTCTTGGCGCATGCGTTGCGTTCATTCCCTGGCTGAGGTTCGTCTGGGGAAGTCTGGCCATTCCCCAGGCATCTCCCTCCTTGAGTCTGTTGTCTCTTCTGGGCCTGATACGCGAGATCGGAGATAACAGCCCCTTCGTCGTCGCTCTTCTGCTTGTTGGCGTAACAGCTGGGATTCGAGCCTTGGCCCGTCACGGCCGGCGTCAGTCCCTTCTCTGGCTGGTTGCCTGGAGCGCTATATCTCTTCTTGGAGTCCTGCTCCTGGAGATCCGGTCAGCACACTGGTATGCGACGCACTATGTGATCCTGGCTGCTCTCCCTCTCGTCCTCATTGTCGGCTATGGCCTGTCATACGTCGGAGAGCGCATGACCATCATGGACAGGTTGCCCTATCAGATGAGCTCGCCCGCGATTGCCTATGCTGTGGTTCTACTGCTGGCGTCTGGCTGGATTGCTCACAGTCACTGGAAGAATGAGCCGGTAGACTGGAAGGGTGCGGCGGAATTCTTATCGCATGCGGTGCGCGAGGGTGACGCATTATCCATGCCGAAAACCTACTCCCTTCTTGAATACTATGCTCCGGTCCTCGAGGAGTTCAGAGCCGACGACCTGGATCCCGGGCCTGGTCTGATTGGAAGGGGCCAAGCGGACAGACGCATCGTGGTTTGTCTCAGTAAATTGTACCCTGATCCTTGTGCCTTGTTGCGCGCTGGTGCGCTCAAGGATCGAGCCTGGCGGCACGTTGATTCGCTGAAAGGTTTCACCATCTACATGCGGGACAAATGAAGGATCACTTCCTTGGAATCTTGGGCTCCACCTGAGCTGCCCATCCAAATCTGAATTGTCGGGACGCCACACCATTCCTGCAAAGTTCGCATGGGAAGCAATCTGGTGGTGACTCCCGGTCCCTGCCCCCCGGCCCCCGACCCGTACTGTCGTGGGAGGGTCTCGAGACCGAGGAGAGCTCTAGCCTGCATTGATCACCTCTTGGCGATGCCTTGATATCGGTCGATCGCTGTCGTTGCTGCCACATGTCCGGGCCTTGAAGCCCGGACCCACATGTCACCAGTGTACAGCGTTCGGGGGATTCGCTTATGAGGCTCACGAGAAATGCGGGCTAGGATTTCTGATAGATCTGACTCTTGAGGATTCCGACACAAGGCAGAGTCCGGTAGCGCTGATCATAGTCCAGCCCAAATCCGACGACAAATCGATCCGGGATCTCGAAGCATCTGTACTTGACCGGAATATCCACAAGCCGTCGAGCGGCCTTATCCAGAAAAGTGCAGACAACCAGGCTGTTGGGTTGCCGGCTCGACAAGACGTTCAGCAGATAGCGCAGGGTTAAACCGGTGTCGACGATGTCCTCGACCACCAGGACATCCATGCCCTGAATGTCCTGGTCAAGGTCTTTGGCGATTCGCACGACACCCGGCAGGGCCCGGCCTGGAGAAAAGCTGGCGATGCCCAGGAAGTCGAGACGGGCAGGAATCGTGAGGGACTGGGCCAGGTGGGTGAGAAAAAACACCGCCCCCTTGAGCACTGTTACGAGTACCACCTCGCGTCCCTGGTAATCGCGGGAAATCTCATCCGCAAGCTCCGCAATGCGGTGCAGGATCTGCTCGCGGGTGAAGAGGACCTTCTCCAGATCTTCGTTCATGGATCAGGCTATTCCTTTTCCGGTTCCTTAGCCGTGTATTTAAAGATCAGATCCTCGAAGTCCTTCTGGTACAGCAGGCGGATCTTTATGTCAGGATAAAGCTCCTTCAGGTGCTTCATCTTCCTGTTCTTCTTGGTAACCAGCGACTGCTTCATGGTTGTGAGCTCCACGTAGAGGTCGCTGTCGGGCAGATAGAAGTCGGGCGAGAAGGCCTCGGTGATAGTTCCCTTGTCGTCGTACTTGAGAGGAAAAGTGCGGGGCTCGTACTCCCAGCGGATTCCGTAGAAATCGAGGAGCCGTGCAAAGACCAACTCGCTTGGGTGAGCAAACTGGGTTAGAGACTGGTTCTTGTCAATCGACAATCTGGTGAGAGCCCGCAGAAGCCGAATCTGATTTCGGAGCTTCGCACGCTCGACGGTCTCATTCGAAACCAGTCCATAATCCGCCAGCTTCTTCAGTCGTACCGAAGCGAGCACGAGCTCGGCTGCCTGTGTGACGTCGAGTGCGCCAGTGTTCACGATGAGATCGTAACGCTCAGGAGTCTCACTCGGCCGCCTGAAGCTTGCGCGCAAAAAGCGCATGTGACGGCGATCGTACTCCTCCATGGATTGAAGAGCCTGCTCAAAACTGGTCCCACTGTCCTGCATGATGTTGTGAGCGCGTACGTCGCGGGGCGCGATGATCCTCACATGAAGTGCATTGGGATAGGCGCGAAAGATAAACTGTCCTCCGCATTCCAGGACCACGATGTCGCTGAGCACGGCCATGTCGGTCAGGATTGCCGAGATGAGGTTGGCGAATATCTTACTGGAATGCATCTCGCGAGGCGTCTGGTCGATCTCCCCGGTCAGGGAGTAGTCGAGCTGATAGCGTTCGCGGATGATCTCGTTCATTCTTGCCGGAGTAATGAGGGTGAATCCCAGGCGATGAGTCACCTCTTTCGCGACCGTGTCGCCGCGGCTGCCGTACTGATAGGAGAGAGTTACGATTGCCAATGCAGCTCACTTCAGCACAAAAGGCCGTTTAGCGTCAGTATCAATGCCACAACTGAGACATGATATTCCATGCGGCAGATTCGGGGTAGGGGATATTGGCTGCCGACAGCGGCTTTCCATTCCCAGCCCCTTTCAGATATGCTTGCCGGCGGAGGAAAAAACTTCATGATCACCGGACTGCGCCGCAGTGTTCTCTATGTTCCCGGGGATTCCGAGCGAATGCTCCAGAAAGCTGCTGCATCCGGGGCGGACATGCTTCTGCTGAATCTTGAGGATGGAGTCGCCCCATCAAAAAAAGTGGTTGCACGCGAAAACGTGCTCCGGTCACTCCGGAGTCTGAACTTCGGCGATCGGGAAGTTGTGGTTCGCATCAACAGCCTTCCTTCCGATATCGGCAGGCAGGATCTGGCGACCCTAGCATCCTGCCGCCCGGACGGGATATGTCTTCCTAAGATCGAACAGGCGGCCGATATCCATGCTGCCGATGTTGCACTTCTGGAGCTGGAGATCGGACACGGACTACCCGAGGGCGGTCTCAAGATTCACGCCATGATCGAGTCTGCCGCCGGAGTGATGGCGGCGGCCGGAATTGCTGCGGCGTCGCGTCGCATGGCCTCCCTGATATTCGGGTCAGCGGACTATGTTGCAGACCTCCGCTGTCGGCCGGGGCAGCTTAGGGAAGAGCTTCTGTTTGCCTTGCAGATGATCGTGACCTCCGCCCGCGCCGCCGGAATCGATGCCATCGACACACCCTGCTTCGATCTTCGAAATCACGATCTGCTGCGCATGGAAGCACAACAGGCTTATCGGTTGGGTTTCGAGGGCAAGAGCGCGCTGCATCCCGGCCAGATTGCCATCATCCATAACGTATTCCACGTAACGCAGGACGAAGCAGCATGGGCGCAAAGGGTACTGGCGGAGCTGGACCAGGCAGAATCTCGCGGCCGGGCGCTTTCCACTCTTGATGGACAACTCATAGACAACCCGCACCGGGCAGCTGCCGAGCGCCTGCTGCGCCGTCAAATGCTCTCAAAAGAGGCCACGAAGAACCGGCTCGAATCGGAGAGCAGCAATCCGGATCGGTCCTGACTTGAATAATCCGCCGAGGAGTTGGCCGACTGGTCAGGGCCGGCGCGCGACCAGCCAATCCAATGCGTCGCTCAGCGTCCATCCTCTTATTCACGGATCAGTATTAGTCTCTCATGAGGGATGGTGGAAACCTTTCGCCTTTTGGCGAGGTATAGGGTAGCGAAGTCGACGCAGTTGACGAAAAGAATCGTCTCGGCCTTACAGCTTACAGGGCTCTCTGAAGGGTGCTCCTCAAACCCAGGGCACAAGCCCTGGGTAATAGGCAGCGAGTACAAGAAAGCCCTGTAAGGGCAAGACAAGTACACAGATCCCCGGTCGTTTTCAGGCGACACATCACGCTCAAGAATCACTTCACCTGTTCAGCCACAAATGCACAACGAGAGGATCGTTAACTTCATGAGTTACACTAAGTATCATGGGAAAATATGCTTTAAATAAATAGAATTATTTATTGGCTATATCTTGAACTCTACGGGTCTTGGCGGCAGGGCTTACAAAAAAAGCCTCCGGCATTCCGCGACTCAAAGATCTGCAACTCGACCGTGTCCGGCCTAACTC
>DASQID010000419.1:0-3059 GCA_035631775.1 Acidobacteriota bacterium | reverse complement strand
ACAACGGGGCGAGCATTCCTGTCGCAGCCGAACATCACAGTAATTTCCGTTGGGTTATCTGCGCGTTGCTTTTCCTGGCTGCAACCGTGAATTACGTCGACCGCCAGGTCATCGGCATTCTCAAGCCCACTCTCCAGAGTGAGCTTCATTGGAGTGAGGTCGATTACGGCAACATTATTGCTGCATTCCAGTTTGCCTACGCACTTGGCTATCTATTCATGGGGCGGGCCATGGATTGGCTGGGCTCGCGCCGGGGCTTCTCGCTTGCGGTGGTTTTTTGGAGCCTGGCCGAAATGGCCCATGCAGCAGTGCGTTCCGTCACCGGGTTCAGCCTCGCCCGTTCGGCGTTGGGATTGGGCGAGGGCGGAAGTTTCCCGGCTTCTGTGAAGACCGTGGCTGAGTGGTTTCCCGACAAAGAGCGCGCCCTCGCCACCGGGATTTTCAATGCCGGCACGAATGTCGGGGCTTTGATAGCTCCTCTGACCGTCCCCTGGATCACGATTCACTACGGTTGGCGGTGGGCGTTTCTCGTCACCGGCGCCCTTGGGTTTAGCTGGGTGGTGCTTTGGCTTATTTTCTATCGTTCGCCTGAACAGAGCGCGATGCGGGGCGAGTTGACACACATTCATCCGCCCGGCACAGGCCACGTCCCGTGGATGGGGCTTCTCGCGCACAGACAGCTTTGGGCGGTCGCGATCGGCAAGTTCCTGACCGATCCCATTTGGTTCCTTTATTTGTTCTGGATCCCTGATTTCCTGCACAAGACTCGCGGCGTCACCTTGCTCAACCTGGGATTGCCGATGGTTGTTATCTACATCGCTGCCGACGTTGGCAGCGTAGGCGGAGGATGGTTGTCCGGAGCGCTGATTCGCCGGAAGTGGAGCGTGAATGCAGCACGTAAGACTGCAATGTTGACCTGCGCTTGCGGAGTGCTCCCCATCCTGTTCGCGGTGAACGCGCGCAGCCTCTGGATGGCCGTGGGATTGGTGGGCCTGGCGGCGGCCTGCCATCAGGGCTGGTCCGCGAATGTGTACACCCTGGCCTCTGACATGTTCCCACGGCAAGCCGTGGGATCAGTCATCGGCATCGCCGGAATGGCGGGCTCCATCGGCGGAATGCTGATTGCCGAAGCGGTCGGCTACATTCTGCAAAGGACAGGTTCGTACTACCCGATCTTTGCGATCGCAGCCTGTTCCTATCTGGGGGCAATCGGAATCATTCATTTAATCGTTCCCGGTCTCCAGGTCGTGTCATGGAATGAGTCCAGATGAGAGCGGATGATCGAACCAGATCCGGCGGCCACTCACGGCGTTGCGTAATTTTGGGCCTTATCTTGTAGGCCCGGGCGAGTTCTGCAATCTTCCTCGAAGCACCGTCAGAGAGGCGGCCGGCAAGTCATACAGGGCGTTCTCTCCACCCGTGAATTGCGATGTGGCTGGTGGACCGTCGGGATCGGCGTGACCCTTCTTCCGGGCGGCATGCCACTGATACTGCGCCCTGCCAAACGTGATCATCGTGACCGGTCCTGAGAAGAACGCGTCACCGTTGCTGCCGCCATCGTGAAATACGATCCGGACTTGATGAGGGTGGTCGTGATCTTTGTTGATGAGCATGAGCGACCATTGGCCGTCGGGCCGTTGCAGAGGATAGGCCGTCACCAGAAGATGTCCGCTGGAGTCTTTGACGTCGCTGGCAGCCGCATAAAGCCGGTGCTCGGCGTCTTTCGGCTCTGCCCACTCCTGCGTCATCAGTTGCGCAGCAAAGAACTGGGAAGTCGGCTGCTCGATCTGGTAATGGTCGTCGACCATGAACATGTGGTAGGTTCCCCAACTGTTGGCACAGGCGGGATGCGGTGGAGAATAGGACAGATCGTGATAGTAGTGCGTGGATGTGCCGCCCGCACTCAGAAACCCGCCGAAGGAATCCGCCAGCCAGAGAGCGCCAAAGATGTCGACCGCGGCCTCGCCCCCGTGATCGTTGGTCTCGGTATCCAGCAGCGGAATTCCCGGCGGCAAGCCGTCGTCGCGCCACACTTTCATGATGTGAGTAATCAGTTCAGGCTCCTGATAAAGGTTCTCCCAGGGAGTCTCGCATCCGTCGTATGGATAATGTTCGAACGACATGAACGCCAGGTCCGGGAGGCGTCCATGAGCCTTCAGATAGTCGAGGAAACGCCCCAGCCAGGAAGTCCGGCCCTGGGCATCGGGCCAGGCTTTGATGTCCTCGGTCACTCCCTCAAAAACGGGTCCGCCTAATTTGAAATTTGGGTCAACGCGATGAAGTGCTGCTGCGAACTGTAAATAAAGGCTGCCATAGTCCTCAGGCTGTATGTACTGGCCATCGGGTTCCTCACCCATCTCAATGTATGAGACGGGATAGCCACGCTCCTTGATGTACGTCATTTGAGCCGCGGCATCCTCGGGCGTGCTGTACAACATGGCGACGGGAACGATTGCAGGAAGCCCTCGGGTGATGCCACTCGTGAAGAATAGATCGAAGCCGGGCTGATCGCCGGATTCCATGCGGTCCGGTGCAACATACAGATCGGAAGGCTCATGCCACGGATCGACTGAAGAACACAGAGTCAGGGTCTGCTTTTGGTCGGGCGAATGATGAAGCAGATCCTTGAATGCGCTCTTCTCATCGATGGTTCCGAGGTAGACCTCGCGGATGGCGTAGCCGACGCAGTTGCGGCGGTCCGCGGAACCGTGATTGTCGCAAGTGTTGGAGGAGCGGGTCATCAGGATCCGCACGTATTTCGTGGCGATCGGCGACGAGTCCAGGCGGAGCGCGGCGGTGCCTCCCTTTCCGTCGGTCACTGTTCCGAGAGGGAAGGCCTTCCAAGCGCCTTTGTCCGGTTCATCCATGGCATCGCCGTCGCCCACCCAGTACTGCACTTCATAGGCTCGCGCATACGGTTCGGCCCATGCAACGCGAATCGCGTTGAGGTTTTCTTTCTTGTCCAGCGCGATGACAACCCACTGCGGATGGAGCGAGTCATCCTCTCCCGTGTAGTCCTTCGTCAGATAGGGATTGCTTTTCCAGTACGATTGCAGATC
>DASQID010000418.1:0-3808 GCA_035631775.1 Acidobacteriota bacterium | reverse complement strand
CGAGCGGTGGGATCTGGCCGCGGTACCTGACGCTGATTCCCCTGGGCGGCGTGCCGGCCCTTGCAAGCGCGGCGTTCAGCGCCGGTGACGCCTCACCGAGGGTGACACCACTCAGATTTGCTGTCAAACTGATTACCCGCTGGCCGTTGTTGCGCTCGATCATACCGGGCATGGTTCCAAGCCTCAAATCGGCAATGTTGGTGAGTTCGGTGTCCGTGCGGCCGTTTTGCATTACGGGAAGTTCGCCGAGATCCTCCACACTCTGCACCCGGTTCTGAGGCAGCTGGACCTGGATCTGGAAGGCATTGCCGGAGTTCGGATCCCGCCAGTAATTCGGTTGCGTAAATCGCGAAGAGGACGTGGCCGGGACGACGGATCGGACAACATCGGCCATGGTTAAGCCGAACTGCCCGGCGCGGTCACGGTTAACATTGATGTCCAGCGTCGGATAGTTGACTTCCTGGGCAAATTGAAGATCGCGCAGAAAAGACAGTTTTGCCATCTCTGCCTGGACTTTCTGAGCGTATGCGTAATCGTCCTGCAGGTTGATACCCTGAACGGCCACCTCGACCGGCGTTGGAGAGCCAAAGCCCATGACTTGGCTGACAATGTCGCCGGCCTCGAAGGAGAACCGGCAGGAGGGGAGTTCTCGGACCAGGGCCTCACGCAACTTTTCCCGCAAGGCATTTCCCCTCTTCATCTCCGGCCTGACGGCAACTTGAATCACGGCTTCTTGGGGCCCGCTGGTAAACAGATGAATCAAATCCACGGGGTAGCTGGATGGCACGACCCCCACGAAGTCACTCGTGATCACAAGGTTTTCCGATCCGACTTCCCGCCGAATTACATCCAACGTGCGAAGGACAATCCGCTCCGTTTCCTCCACCCGGGTACCGGTTGGGGCGCGGAGCCGGAGCCGCAGGACCGGGGCGTCAACATCGGGAAAAATCTCGGTTCCCGTGCGTGGCAGGAGGAAATACACCAATCCAATGGATGTAATCAGATAAACGAGGACGACCAGCCAGCGGAACCTCAGCACAAGCCGCAGATACCCCGAATAAATTGATCTGAGGCGCTCGAAGAGTCCCTCACCGCGATGCGATTCCCGCATAAGCCAGGTCGCAAAAACCGGAACCAGACTGCTGGACAGCACGTAGGATGCGACCATCGCGAACCCTACCGACAAAGACAGTGGGACGAACAGCTGGCGGCTGACTCCGATCATGAAGAAAGACGGAACGAATACAGCGAGGATGCACAGCATCGAGAGGAGTCGTGGTATGGCTGTATGGCTGGAAGCCTGAAGCACCGCGCGGGCTCGCGAAACCCCCGGAAGCATCTGAGTATGGATATTCTCGATGGATACTGTAGCTTCGTCCACCAGAACGCCGACGGCGAGCGCCAGCCCTCCGAGTGTCATAATGTTGATCGTCTGGCCCGTGCCCCAAAGCAGAACCACGGCACTGAGCAGTGCAAACGGGATGTTCATGACGACGATCAGGGCGCTCCGCCAGTCGCGCAGGAAAATCAACACCATCAGGCCGGTCAAAACGGCGCCGAGCACTCCTTCGATGACTAGACCGCGGATCGAGTTCGTGACATAGGGAGACTGGTCGAATTCCAGCCTCACGTCGACATCCTCGGGAACCACTTTCCTGAAATCGGGGAGGGATGCCTTCACCGCGTTGATCACCGCCAGAGTAGAGGCGTCCGCGCGCTTTGTGACCGGGATGTACACCGTCCGCTTTCCGTTGACATGGGCATAGGCCGTAATGATGTCGGTGCCGTTTTCGATGGTTCCGATGTCCCGGAGGAAAATGGTAGTCCCAGACACGGGACGGATCGGGGTGCTGAGCAGTTCCGAGAGGTTTCCCCCGAGTGCGGCATTGGTTCTAGCGATGCGATTGATCGTTCCCGTCCACATATTACCGGACGGCATAACGAGACTGGATTTACTCACGGCCGAAATCGCCTCGTCCGGAGAGATGTGATACTGCTGCAGCTTGTCCGGATTGAGCGTGATGACGATCGACCTTTGGTTTCCACCGAACGGCGGTGGAGCGGAAACTCCCGGCAGGGTTGCGAACAGAGGCCGCACGCGGTTTAGTGCGAAATCCTGCAACTCGCCCTGGCTCCGCGTTGCGCTGCTGAATACCAACTGGCCCACAGCCACGCTCCCCGCGTCAAAACGGGTGATGAACGGCGGAACGGTTCCCGGAGGCATGAAGGCACGCGCGCGGTTGACATATCCCACAGTTTCCGACATCGCCTGGCTCATGTTGGTGCCCTCATGAAACACGAGCTTCATGAGGGCTGCCCCCTGGATGCTCTTGCTTTCGACCCGGTCGATGCCGGTGATGTAGAGGAAGTGATACTCGTAGTAGTATGTCAGGTATCCTTCCATCTGGGCCGGGTCCATGCCCCCGTATGGCTGAGCCACATAGATTGCCGGGTCTCCCACTTGTGGAAAGATGTCGACCGGCATCCGCTGGACCGCGAGCACGGCGCACAGCGCGACTGCAATCAGGGCAACGACGACCGTGATCGGCCTGCTAAGGGCGGCTAGAACGAGACGCATGTTTTCGTAAACTCCCGAGACTCATTGGCTCACTTCGGTAAGAAACGGTTGAATGTCCCCCGCTGCGGCAGAGACTGCCAGGAGCCCGCGCCAGACGCCGAGCCGGGCAAGCGCATCGTCGATCTCCGATTGCGCCAGCAGCCGCTGCGCTTCCGCCACCTCGTCGATGTTTCCCAGGCCCGACTGATACCGAGCTGTCGCCTGCTCAACGGTTGCCCGAGCGGCGGATACTTGTATTGGAGTGTTCGCTGCTACTCTCCTGGCGCCGGTTAGAGTGGCCACAGACGCATTCCACCGTGCTTTGAGGTCTGTCGCAATCTGCTCATATCGGGCCGACTCCGCCCGAATCGTCGATTCCTGGCCGGCCTCGCGCGCGTGAATTGAAAAGTGGTCGAACAGCGGGAACGTAACGGTGAAGCCCGCGGCATAATTCTGAGTGTCCGGAGCGAGGCCGTTCAGACCTCCAAGGCGGTCTCCGTTCGTCTCGGCACCAGTCCCTCGCGCATAGGCGGAACCTTGCAGAAAGAACCTGGGGAAGTACGACCGCTCCAGAACTCTGAGCTGCGCTCTCAACTGCTCGATTACTGCGCTCTGTTCCCGGGCAATGGGATTTGCGGATGGATCGAGCGGGGTAACGGCGTGTTCCTGCGGCAATTGAAGCATCCTGGGGGAGGAGGTCGTGATCTGGGCCGGTTCCATCCCCACGAAGCGCGAAAGGTTCGCGCGCGAGACTTCGACGGCCTGCTGGGCCTGGATCAGTTGTGTCCTTGCAGCAGCGACCTCTGCCGCGGCGCGCGACGCGTCCGCGCCAGGGCGAAGCTGTGCGTCGACCAGTGCATTGATCGTTCTGGCAATCACCTCCGTCCGGTCCACGGCGGCTTGTGCCGCGCGGACCGTCTCCTGGGCCGCTACGAGCGTGACGTAAAGGTCCGCCGTTGCGACCGCGACGTCAAACCGGGTCCTCTCCAGGGCCGCCTCGGACTGTGCCCGCGCAGCCGTGGCAGCGGCGACACTCGCCCGCCGATATCCAAAATCAAAGGGCTCCCAGGTGACCAGCGTGCCCACCGCGCTGCCCCAAACCGAGCCAAAGTTGTTTGTCCCGAGAACAGGGCCGGAAATGGACGGGATGATGCCCTGAGGAAGCAATAAGCCGAAGACGTTGTTCCTCGTGGCCCGATTTACCTGTGCCAACGCATCCACCCGCGGCAAATACGCGGTCCGCGAGAGTTG
>DASQID010000417.1:0-6099 GCA_035631775.1 Acidobacteriota bacterium | reverse complement strand
TGGCGTTTAATTTCTCCGGGCTTAACCTGTGACAAGACGGAATACCGGTCCACGTTCTGCCGGTATTTCGCCACCCATTCCCCAACTTCAGCAAGAGCACGACGGAATTCGGTGTCCGGCATGTCCTGCACGTACTGTCTCTCGTCTGCTGTCATCTTCATGATCATCTTCCTATGTTCTTTCAGATCTCGTGCTTGCCTTAGGGCTGGCGCAAGAATAAATTCACATTTTGGCGCGAGCACCGTCGCAGATGCCCGCCCGCCGCCGCGCCCTTTCAGGCTGCGGCCCGCGGGCCCGCTGGCTTTATTGCTCGCTCCTCACATGACACACCGGGTATAGCTCGCCGCTCGCGCCTCGCCGGCGGGCCCGGGGGCCGGCAGCAAAGTGGGCCTGTTATTACTGACCCTAAAATCCCCTCGCAAATATCTTGGGCCAAAGGACGTCAACCCTTGCTACGGTCTCAGGAAGAGGTTCCACAGGCGGCGGATACCATGGCTTCAGGCGGCAATCGAGCACGAGCGGCGCCGAGAGGTTCACATGGAAGCGGTCCAGTCGAGACTCCCGGGCGCATATGTCAGCCGCAGGTTCAAAGCGAGTGAACACCGTCCAAAGGAAGGACGGATCGTCTCGCGTGCAGTCAGCCGCATCGTCAACAAGACAGATTAGTCGGAATGCCCTTACCGCATCCTCTCTCACCAGATCGGCGATCGCAGTGTCTCCATCATGCCATGGCGGACCCTCGACGACGAGAACGCCCGGGGCGAAACATGCTTGGCGTCTGAAGATCGGACTGTGCAGCTCTGTGGACACCTGAGTGGTCAGCTGGTAACGTTTTTCTCCGAGTCCCATCAAAATTGCCTTGCTGCCTTCATTCAGGATTCCGCTAGTGTAATCCAGCGTGTCCTGCGAGACATTTGAGAACACAAACAGATCAGTGGCAAAGTCCGCCCGCTCCAGGATGTGCACGAGTACGGTGCGGAAATCTTTGAGGGGAACGCGACCGTCGGTCACCATCAGGAACTTGGTTAACGAGAGTTGCCCCTCCCCCAGGATTCTCATCGCAGCCATGAAGGCCTCTCTTCGATACCGTTCCCGCACGATCGCAGAGGCGAGGGTGTGAACCCCGGCATCATCGTAAGCCCACACAGACACTACGCCATTCATCACCAGAGGGAAGAGCGGCGAAAAAAGCTCCTGCAGATACTCGCCGATGTAATGGTCCTCTTGGCGCGGCCGACCAACCACTGTGGCAGGGAAAACTGCGTCCTTTCGATGGTATATGTCCTCCACCTCGAAAACAGGGAAGGGATGTTCCAGCGAGTAATAGCCGTAGTGATCGCCGAAGGGCCCTTCAGTCCTGCGTGCTTGGGGAGGGATTTTGCCGATCAGCGCGAAATCAGCCTCGGCCACAAGAGGGAGTGCGCTGATCCGTGGATTTCGAATCAGCGATAACCGGCCGCCTTGAAGCAGGGATGCCAGCATGACCTCCGGGACGTTTTCCGGCAGTGGAGCGATTGCCGAGAGCATGAGTGCCGGCGGGCCGCCGAGAAACACATTGGCCGGCAGAGGGCTTCCAATCCTTTCAGCCTCATAGTAGTGAAAGCCAATGCCCCGGTGAATCTGAAAATGCATCCCTGCGGTTGTGTCGTCGTAAATCTGGTTTCGATACATGCCGAGATTGGCTCTCCCCGTCACGGGATGCTCTGTATAGGTAACTGGAAGGGTAAGGAATGGTCCGCCATCTCGGGGCCAGCACTGGATCTGAGGCAATAGCTTCAAGCGCGGCGGCGTGACGCGCTTCTCGATGACTGGACCCGAAGCAGTTGATTTCGTGCCAACCCTCAGAGCGGTGCCGATCAGGTCACGATAGTTCCAGATCCCTGCCAGCGACGGCTGCAGGACGGACTGAGCTGCTTCCGTGAGCCTGCTGAAAAAGCGAAGTGGGTCTTCGCCAAACGCGAGGTCAATGCGGCGGCGTGTACCGAAGAGGTTCGTCACCACGGGGTAGGCGGTGCGTGCGACCCTGGTAAAGAGAAGGGCGGGTCCTTGGCGAGCCACGACCCGCCGGTGTATCTCTGCGAGTTCCAGGTGCGGATCAACGGGTTCTTCGACGCGGTGAAGTTCTCCCTCGCGCGTCAAAGTTTCCAGATATGCCCGCAGGTTCGGATGGCGCATAGCACCTAAATCTGCCACGAATTACACTAAATACACGAAATAATTCTATTTGTATTTCGAGGAGTCAGTGTGATTCCTGGCAGACTTGTTTTGCTGCAATCCGCTGCGCAAGAGGGCGGCTGCTGCGCCGTCGATCATCCAGGTCAGATTTCCGGTATGCGGCTGGATCCTCTTTGCCGGATAGTCCGCTGCCGGATTCTCCAGCACCTCGGCCAGGATTTTCGACTTTGCCGCCCCGGCGGTCAGAAAAATGACGGTTCGCCCGGCATTGAGAAGGTGCGGCGTCATCGTGATGCGGGTTGCTTTCAATTTCGGCACGAAATTGGCAACTACCAGTCTCTCTTTGTTCCAGGCGGTCCCTGGGAAAAGCGAAGCGGTGTGACCATCCTCTCCCATCCCCAGCAAGATCAAGTCAAAAGCAGGGGGAAAGCCATCGGTCAGGATGCATCGAATTTCCTCCTCGTACCGGAGTGCGGCGTTGCCGGGATCTTCGAGTTCGCCCAAGATTCTATGGATATTTCCGGATGGAATCGGAAGCTTGGAGAGGAATGCCCTCCAAGCCATTCCAAAATTGCTCGCTGGATCCTCGGGCGGGACGCAGCGCTCGTCCCCCCAGAAAAAGTGAATCCGATCCCAATCCAGGCGTTCGTGCAGCGCCGGTTCAGCCAGAAGTTCGTATGTGCGACGAGGAGTATTTCCGCCGGTGAGGACGAAAGTGGCCTTGTCACCTTCACGCAGCACGCCTTCGAGAATGTCCACTATCCTCTCTGCCGCAGCCCCATTCAATGCATCTGCAGTCTGGTATATCTCCACCGCCGGTCGAGGCATCACGAGAAACTCCGTTCCAGCGCCAGGGCCTCAGCGAGAGCGGCTTTGAAGCCCACGTCCTCCCCGGTCAGATACAGTTCATGGATAAGCAGCAATCCCTCATCCATTATGTCCAGGGGTACGGAATGGGCCAGTTGTGAGCCTTCGAAGGATGCCGCGGATTTGAGGCAAGACGACCCGACTTCGCGGATGACCGAAAATGTCGCCCCGGTGCGGGTCTTCAGTGTAATGGAACTGATCCCGGGAGCCTCATCGGAAGTTGACGGTTGTCCGGAGAATCTCACAAGGATTTCACCCTGGCGGCTGTTCCAGCGGGAGAGCCATTGATCACCGACCCGTTCCGCAGAAATTCGCCGCCAGCCAAGGCGTGAAGCAAGCCAACCCGTCAGCAGCAGTGTTCTGGTGGGGACCTTCCCGGGGGCCTCGATGGCACGATAAATCTCAACTTCGGAAATCTCCCGGGCGTAGTGCCGGGAAGAAGGAGGATCGAAGAACTGTGCTATGAGATCGCGCCAGGCGGTCAGACGGGACCAGTTCAGATCCCGGACCGGCATATTTCCCGGTGGGCTGTCCAAAAGCTCCAGCAGGCGTTCGCGGTTGCTGCGGTCCTCCTTGGCCGCATGTGAATCGACAATCAACAAGTTCGAAAACTGCGCCAGGCGTTCGACCATGGCTCTGTTTTCGCCTCTGAACGATCTCCAATACAGAAAAATCGGGAGGTCCGGCATGAGTAGCGAGAGAACTGTGTTTGGAAGGTCCGCAAAAGCCTGACCCTGGGCGGAGAGGGTTATTGCCTCGCAGCATATCTGCGGCCCACCAGGGAAGGGGATCGAGCACTGGGCGCTGATCCAAGCGTGCATGTGCGGCCGTGCATCATGTTGAGCCCCTTCCGAGTCAGATTCGCGATACGTGATGATTGAGCGGCAGGGATGCCATTCCGATACCTTGGCCAGTATCGGCGGCATCATGCCGGCTTCCTCTTGAGTATCTGCGATCGCGACGACGTTACACGAGCAGGCTCTGATGAAGGGCAGTTCTTTCCTTCGCACACCGGCGGCTCCGGCGGCAACTGCCCAAAAGGGAGCGAGCGCCTGCTCGATGGCTTCGGCATCGGCTGCCACAGGAGTGCCAGGGTTGAAGATGACAGGTCTTTCGTTCATAGCAAACGCCAGGTGCGGTTCTCACGGGCAAGCAGAGCATCCGCCTCGGCTGGACCCCAGGAACCAGACTCATAATGGGGAATGGGGAGGGTACTGTCGGATTGCCAGGCATCGAGGAAGGGTTGGACCAAGGTCCACGCGGCTTCGACCGAGTCGATCCTGTCGAATAGCGTCGGATCGCCGAGCATGCAATCCAGGAGCAATCGCTCGTATGCACTGGCCAGATGCATGCCGAAAGTGCTTCCGTAGCGGAAGTCCATGTTCACCGGCTGGCTGTTCATTGCCTGTCCGGGCAGCTTCGCCACGAATTTGAGGGTGATACCTTCGTTGGGTTGAATACGCATGGCCAGGACGTTCGAGTCGACCTTGTCGGAGATTTGGCGGAAGATGGAATGAGGTGTCCGCCGAAATGTGACCGCGATTTCAGTAGCCCGTTTGGGCAGGTTTTTTCCTGTCCGTACATAGAAGGGGACGCCGGCCCAACGCCAGTTGTCAATGGTGAATCGGATAGCGGCAAAGGTCTCTGTCCTCGATTTCGGCGAGACCCCTCTCTCCTCGAGATATCCTGGGACCTGCTTCCCGCTTTTGAATCCCGGCCCATACTGACCCCGCACCGACACCTGAGCAATTTCGTCCTCGTTAAAAGGCCGGATGGAGCGAAGAACCTTGGCTTTTTCGTCACGCACTGAATCGGGCGCGAAATCGGGAGGAGGCTCCATGGATACCAGCGCCAGCAATTGCATTATGTGATTCTGAATCATGTCGCGCAGCGCTCCGGCTTCCTCGTAATAGGCCCCTCGCGTCCCCACGCCGAGGTTTTCCGCCGCTGTAATCTGAACATGGTCAACGAACTGCCGGTTCCAAAGCGGCTCGAAGATACCGTTTGCAAATCTGAAGACCAAGAGGTTCTGGACCGTCTCCTTGCCGAGGTAATGATCGATCCGATAAACCTGGTTTTCCGCGAAGACTGCACTTACCTCGTTGTTAAGCGAGCGCGCGGAGGACAGGTCTCGGCCAAATGGCTTTTCGATGATGATGTGCACCCATCCTCCCCTCCCAACGTACTCCTTATTCAACCCGGCAGCGCCCAGGTTGCGGATAATGTTCACATAATCACTGGGAGCCGTGGCGAGGTAAAACACCCGATTCCCCTCAGTTCCGTGAGAGGCGTCGTACTCGGCCAAGTGGATGCCGATCTGCTTGTAAGTTTCCGGGTCGTGAAAATCGGCCGACAGGTAATGAATCCTCTCGGAGAACGGTTCCCAAGTTTCCGCCTCAGAGGGAGACGTCTCGGCTTCCTTGTCAACCCATTCCCGCAGCCTGGCGCGGTATTGCTCGTCGGTCATTGGGGAGCGTGAGAGACCAAGGATGGTGAAGCCTGCGGGTATCGACCTCTTGCGGGAGAGACTGTAGAGTGCCGGCACCAGTTTCCGGCGTGTGAGGTCGCCCGATCCGCCGAAGATCACCATTGCGCAAGGCTCCGGGGAGCGACTTATGCGACGCCCATGGCGCAAAGGATTCGCCTCATCCATGATTTTCCACCCGACCGAAATACTCAGAGGACTTCTAGCTTTCCACCCTGGCAACTTCGGGGATGCCAAGACACAAGCGATCTTACCGCCTGCTGTCGCGACCACGCCGCCTGTCAGCATTCCCGAGCAAATTACAGGGAATATTAAACAGGTTCCGCGGGATTAATGCAATTCGTCAGAGTAACGAATCTCAGGGGAGGCTGCGCAAGATCAACTCGGCCACATTTTCTGCGGTGAATCCGAATTCTTTCATGAGCGCTTCGTAGGGGGCGGAGGCGCCGAAGCGATCAAGCCCAATGATCAAACCATCCTCACCGACCCAGCGCTCCCAGCCAAAGGATACTGCGGCCTCAACGGCCACACGGAGGCGGACGTCCTTGGGAATCACGCTCCGCCGGTATTCA
>DASQID010000416.1:0-18565 GCA_035631775.1 Acidobacteriota bacterium | reverse complement strand
CGGCCGCCTTTGCCGGCATGGAAGGGAATCCGATAAAGGTCGTATTGGATCTGTGTCTCGTTGGGATCGTTGGGGTATTCAGCCAGCGGTCGGTTCTTCGGGTATGGATCTCGTGCCGGCGCACGGGCAAACACCAGGTAGCTGCCGTCGGGACTCCAGAATGCATCCGTCTGTACGAAGTTCGGGTTGTCGGCTCCCGGGAGAGCCTTCATTTGACCCGTCATTCGATTGTACCAGGCGAGGATTCCACGCGTTGGATAGAAGACCTGAAGTATGCGGTAGTCTTTGAAGTTGACTACATACATGGCCTCGTTCAGTGTCGTTACGGCATACTGCCCGTCGGGTGAGACCTGGGCCATGAACCCGATAGTCCGATGCCCTGCAGGTTTGGCGGGGAATGAATTCCAGGAGAACACATCCTCGTCCCTGATAGAAGTGAGCGGTCTGATGGGGACAATCGCATACATTCCCTTGTCGTTTTGCGGACCGTCCACATCCATTCCCATGGTCTTCCCGTCGAGGGAAAAGGAATGGCAGTTGGCGCAGGTGGGCAGGCCTTCCATCAACAGCCGGCTGCGAGTCTCGCCGACATAACGCAGGCGCCAACTAATGAGCGGTACCGCGCTGGGAACTATCGGTTTGATCACCCCCTTCTCCAATTCCGAGGGCATGAGTGGGACGTCTCGGTAGAAAACAGGCGCATCGACCTGATCTTTCGAGGTATGGATTGTCACCCGTCCTTGTGAAAGGACGGAGTCCGAATCCCAGTCCCCCACGCCTGAGATGCTCACCGTCACCGGACGCTCCCGGGAGTGATTCTTGATTGTTGCCCAGGTTTCTGCATCCGGCTTCCAACTCCACGACGATGCCTCCTGAGGCGTGAGCCTGGGGAGATCGTTGGTCTCTGCGATGCAGCGCGGATCGATTTCCCCGACCATCAGCCGTTCGCCCCGCGACTTCAGGCGGATCGAGGCCGTTCCGTCAGCAAATTGAACTTCGATCAGCCACGCTGCAGCTCTCTGGGCTTCTTCATGCCAGATGAAGGTCGGCGGGGTGATCTCAGGGGGAAAAATCGATCCTGCTTCCGGATAGCTGATCGTGATCGAGGCTGGGGGAGAAACTTCGGATTTGGGCGGATGGGAAGGTTTTTCAGGATGTTCATCAAACGGTTGGCGGCCAGGTTGCACAGCCGAGCGCATGTCGGACCAGGCCGGCGTAAGAATCAATATGCTGAGCATGACGAGGCGGAGACCAAGCGGTTTCACGATACCTCAACTTGAACAATCGTTACGGCGGAATGGCAGGATTATACATGTTTCCATCGAGATTGGATGAGATTCCTACTCCGATGACCAAAAGGGAGTTCCTCCCCAAACGTCAATCAGGTGCGACGCGCGCAGTTTTCGTTGCCACCTGCGAAATCCAGCCTCGTTTCGGCCCGGAATTCCGCAATTCGCAATCGGCAATCACTTTTTGGCTCGTGTCTCAGCTTCCGCGAGCCACCCACGCCGCAACTGATCCCAGGGGACGCTCGATGTGCACGGCTTGATATCCAGGACAGGAGTTCCGGCAAGCATGTCGATTCCGCGCAGATAAAGCGTTCCACCCTCGCGCCGGGTAAGTTCTACGGTTGTGATTCCTATCGGATTCGGCCTTCGCGGAGAGTGGGTTGCAAATACGCCGTGCGGGTATTTGTCGGCGGGCGTAAGACCGACGAGATCAAAGCCCTCGGATCGGTGGAACACCCAGACGATGATGAGGTGTGAGAACCCCTCGATGTCCTGCAGACCCTCCTGAAATTCAGGGAGTACTTCCAGCACGCCTTCTGCCGTGTGCTTTGTCCCAAGCCCCTTCGGAACCTGGCTGCTTTCCGCGTATGGGCTTTGGATGAATCCTATAGGCTGCATTGCCCAGTCCGGCATAACACTCTCCATTGCGGATTGTGGGTTGCGGATTAAAAAGCGTTGCGCCGCCATCAATCCGCAATCCGCAATTGTCCTACCTCACTCCCAGCAGCAACTCCGTGGTCAGCTGATCGAGCTTTTCGTATTTGAGCCCCTTGAGCGCATGCTGATTGATGTCGAGCGATTTCGAACGAATTGCGTCTCCCTTTTTTTTCGAGTAAGCCCCTAACCAGCCATTTTTGTTCATCGCCCGGATTTCGCCGAGAATCCCCTGAATCTCGGGGTCGGCATTGAAGCGCTTTACCTTCTCCTTCAGGATGTTGTAGCTGCGCATGCAGCCGAGCGCAAAGTCCCATACTCCCGCTTCGTCCTCTGTTCGATAGGCGTGAGCATCGAAGTGCCTCGGCCCATCCCATCCCGAGTCCTCCAGTATTTTAACGAGGAAGAAGCACCCCTTTTGATCCTCGGATGCAAAGCGCAAGTCCTGGTCAAATTTGCCGGGTTTCTGTCCGTTCAGATCGATGTGGAACAGTTTCTTTGCCTCCAGTGCCTGGGCGACGGCGTGATGGAAATTCAGTCCCGGCATGGTTTCGTGAGCATACTCGGGATTGACGCCTACCATTTCCGGATGACCGAGTGTGGCAATGAACGCCAGCATGGCGCCCGTGGTGGGAAGGTAGATGTCTGATCGGGGTTCATTCGGCTTTGCTTCGAGCGCAAATTTCATCTGGTACTTGTTGTCAATGACATACTCGCAGAGAAAATTCATACACTCGCGAAACCATTTGATGGCATCGCGCGGATCGCGCGCGGCATCAACTTCGGCTCCCTCTCTCCCTCCCCAAAAGACGTAGATTCGCGCTCCCAAATCGTGCCCGAGGTCAATCGCGTCCATAGTCTTCGCCAGCGCATAAGAGCGCACCTTGGGATCATTCGATGTAAAGGCACCGTCCTTAAATATTGGGTGGAAGAACAGGTTCGTGGTAGCCATCGGAACCTTCATATTGTTGTCCGCGAGAGCCTTCTTGAACTCCTTCACGATCTTGTCTCGCTGGGCCGCGGTGGCGTTGATCGGGATAAGGTCATTGTCATGCAAATTGACCCCATAGGCTCCAAGCCTCGCAAGTGTTTCGACAATCGTGGTAGGCGGAATAGTGGACCGGACTGCCTCACCGAAGGGATCGCGTCCCCGGTTGCCTACCGTCCACAGTCCGAAGGTGAATCGATCTTCCGGTTTTGGTTGATAGGGATCAGTCATACAATCTCCTCCTGGCATTTGGAATATAGTTTAGGATAGGGTGTCAGCTCTTGAAAATTTCATTTTGCCTCCGATTTGTCTCGTGGCCGGCACTCTTGCGCAAAATGAGATTCTCGAGACCTGACACCCTCATCGTGCCGGGAATTGCCCGTGACCTTGACTTTCACTGAGAGACTGAAAATCTGGCTGTTCTCAGTATTATCCTACGGGGTTATACAAGCCATAGGCAGCACGCTGCGGTGGCAGGAACAGGGCTGGGCACAACACGAGGCCATCAAAGCAGCCGGCAAGACGTTCATCGGAGTGTTCTGGCACGGTCGCATTCTGCCCTCGATCTGCTGGTGGCGCGATCGTGGCATAGTGGTAATGACCAGTCAGCACCGGGACGGGGATTACATCGCCGCAGTCATCCGCCGTTTCGGGTTCGGCTCGGCGCGCGGGTCGAGCACCCGCGGGAGCAGGGGCGCGCTGGTGGAAATGCTCCACTGGCTGCGCAACGGCCACGATGTCGCATTCACGATCGATGGGCCGCGCGGTCCACGATATATCGCCAAACCCGGGGCTGCCTGGCTTTCCGCGCGCAGCGGATGCCCCATTCTCCCCTACAACATCTCAGCCGAGAGGAAGTGGGTATTGCGAAGCTGGGACCGCTTCCAGATTCCAAAGCCCTTCTCCCGAGTGGTGATTATTGTTGGGGCTCCGATGTATGTGAAGCCTGGCGCAACCGAGGAGGAACTCGAAGCGGCACAGCGTGAACTGCAACGCTCACTCGAGGACCTGCTCGAGCGAAGCGATTTCTATTGGGACAAAAGGCAGCAGGCAGTAGGCAGCAACCAGTAGGCAGCCCTTCTGGGCGCAGCCCGCGCCTACTGCTTTTTCTTCTGGCCACCGCCTTCCAACAGGCGGGCGACGGTACTGCGCAGGAGCTCCAGCTTGCCGGGACCCGATCCCACCAGCTCTTTCTCCACAACCCCATTTCTGTTGACGATCCAAGTGGTGGGAAAAACCGGAATGTCTCCAAAGGCGTCCAGCTCCTCATCGGTGAGCGCCGCCACAGGATAGTCGATCTTCAAGCGGTTGGCCGCGTCGCGCAAGTCCGCCATAGTTCCTGATTCCGCAGCCAATCCATAGAATCCGACTCCCTTTTTCTTAAACTCCCTGTAGAAGGCGTTGTATTCGGGAATCTCCTTTAAACAAGGAGGGCACCAGGTCCCCCAGAAATCAATGACTGTGATCTTCCCGAGCAAATCCCTCGATTTGAGCGTATTCCCATTTACAAGCGTCACCTGGAAATTCGGCAAGCGCTGCTCGCGCGGCACAGCCGAGTGACACAGGTTCGCAATTGAGAGGACGACCGTGAACGCTAATGCCAACGAGACCCTCAAATGAGACGTGATATCAGGTTTGTACATCCCAATTAGTTCCTGTCGCAAATCCGACAAGCCGCCCATCCTGTCAGACCAGAAATTGACGATTCACGATTTTCGATTGAAAGACCTGCCGGACGTTCAATCGTCAATCCTCTCGCCCGGGGCTACTGGCTTGCCCCCTACGGGGCTCTGCTGCACGGCAAAGGAATCTTGCGGCAGGAATTGATTAATACCGTGCGGGTTGCCGAGAGTTTCCTTCGCCCGATGGCTCCAGGGCATAATTTTGCCATGCACAAGCTTTTCTTTACAGACCTCTTCATTGATGAGATATCATCAAACCCTACAGCCTGGAAATGGACATACCACGGAAGCAGAGAACCCATGTGAAGGTGGCGGCCCATCGGGGAGCCTCGGGCAATGCCCCCGAGAACACGCTGCCGGCTTTCCGGACGGCGCTGGATTTGAAGGTGCGCCTCATCGAGCTCGATGTGCACCTGTCGGCCGATAATGAGATTGTTGTCATTCACGACGATCGGGTCGACAGGACCACAAACGGCAAAGGTAAGGTCGGACACCTCACGCTGACGCAACTCAGGAAACTGGATGCGGGAAGCTGGTTCAACCGGGCCCAACCCAAAAAGGCTTGCCCGGAATTTGCCGTGGCCAGAATACCATTGCTGCAGGAAGTAATCGATCTGGTTAGAGAAAGGGATGCGGAACTCTACATAGAAATCAAAGATCCCGACCTCTACGCGGAGGATTTCGAGTCGAAAATTGTCGCACTGCTGCACCACAACGAGTTCGAGAAGAGAGCCGTACTCCTGTCCTTCAGCGCGGTTTCGGTGGAGAAAGTGAAACGCGTTGACCCGGCGATTCGCACCGCGCTCCTCCTCGCGAGCCTGAAACTGGATCCGGTCTCCGCCGCCCTGGCTGCAGGAGCCGACGAACTCGCAATCCGGCACACATTGCTGACCCCGGTCGTAGTGCGGGAATGTAGACAGGCAGGGCTAGGAGTTACGGTCTGGACCGTCAACAGGGTGAGCGCGATACGCCGTGCAATAGCATCAGGCGTGGATTGCATCATATCTAACTACCCGGAGCGGGTTCTGCACCTGCTGGACGAGTAGTATTTGCATCGCAACTTATTCGCGAATGCCCCAAGTGCATCCGGACTGCACCGGGTTTGTTGTACTCCTTCTGGAGGGATCGATCGTGTCGTTAAGAAGGGGCATAAGTGCCGCAGGAATCATCGTGGCCTGCGCAAGCAGCCTGTGCTTTGGCGCGGCAGCTATGAGCGGAACCCAGCCGGCTCGATCGGAGGGTCCGCGGCCGGCGAATGCAACTCCGTGCGCGCTGACCGTTCCGATTCGGATCTCTCTGACTCCGCTCAACGAGCCGGGAGCGGGCGGCACAGCTCGCTTCTCGGTCAGCGTCGAATCTGGAGTGGATCCCGATCTGGTTAGGAGAATGTGGATTGAGTACGAAATCCCAGAACGAATGAGGCGGGGACGTGAGTCTCCAGCAAATCGGGAGCTACCCCGCACTGCGGCGAAGAACCGCGACGAATTCAACGTTGGAATTCCCGACCAGGGCCGCTATGCGATTCGCGCGCGTCTCATGGTAGAACTCACAGACGGTAACACCATATCAAGGACGGCCACCCGCTGGATCAATCTAGGAAATACGGCGCCGGACGGGATGATCGGCCGCATCACGGACCCGGACGGAACGGGCATACGTGTCTACCAGGGCGATACCGAAAGGCACTGACGTGACAGACCGGGTATTCCTTCTTCGAAGGGCCTGTTGGATTACCGCTGCAAGCCTGCTTGCCGCGGCCTTTGCCCACGCGGGTTACACGGTCACAGGCAAATTCCAGTACGAAGACCGGGAATTCGGCATGAATGGGTTCACCGGCAGAGTCACGCCCCGCCCGATCCGATACGCCGATGTGCGCATTGTCGCCAACGGTCAGACTCTGGCAAACGGGGCGACCGGGGAAGACGGCAGTTTCTCAATCTCCGTTCCTGCCACGGACTCTCAGCAAGTGAGCGCGGTGTGTATCACATCCTCGAGTCAAACGCCGGGACTGCTGCTCAGTGTCAAAGTTGCCAATGACGATTTTTCCTTCGGCGATCTCTACTCGATATCATCGGCTGCAACCTTCACGCCTGGCTCAGGCACCGTGTATGTGGGAACAACGACCGCCACGGCGGCACAGGATCCGGGAAAGTTCTTTAACATTTGGGACGTGGTGATCGACGCGATGCAGTTCGTCGCATCACCGAGCGCCAACGGCAGCTTCCCGAGTCAGAGGTTGACTGTGATCTGGCGCTCCGATCACCCAGACCCGGATTCCTTTTTTGTCGCCGCAGGTCCGGACACGTACCTCTTCGTCGGCGCCCCGGCTGCCTACGACGACACGGTTGTCAGCCATGAGTTCGGACACTTCATCGATTATGTGTACTCGCATTCCGACAGCCCGGGCGGACAGCACTTTATTGGAGACAACGGCCAGGACATGCGCCTTTCCTGGGGTGAGGGCCTTGCAACATTCCTGGGTTGCTCGGCGCGCAAGTTTCACGGTTATGATCGCCCCGAGATATACGTCGACACCGACGGTGACAAGCTCTCCTTCTCCTTCGAGCTTGAGTACCTGACCGGCACTGCGATAATAGCCAGCACCACGGGGAGTACCAATGAGATCGCGGTCAGCGCGGCCCTCTGGGATATCACAGACGGCGCGGACACGCGAGACTCCACGCCTTGTATAGATGACTATCCAATTCAGCGACCATTCTCCGAAGTGTGGAGGGATCTGACAAGGTACTTCCCCACCATTACAAAGCCGGGAATCACTATCGAGACCTTCTGGAACGGGTGGTTTTCCCCTATCGTCGGCAATGGATTTCTGAACGACATGCAGACTGCCTTTGCCAAAGTGAACGGGATCGAATTTCTGCCGGATGCGCAGGAACCCGATGACACCCCCGGCGTCGCTCCCATAACCGTTGCAGCTCAGTTTCCCATTCTGAAGAGCGGAGGGGCCGGGGTGGTGATCAACGAGCTGGATCTCGGCACGGACGACGCGGTGGAGCTGTACAACACGGGGGATTCCGAAGCCGACATTAGCAACTGGACGCTGCAGGCAACTTCCGTGGTAAATGGAAGTCCGGCACGGACAACATGGCAGATCCCGCCCTTCAAGATCCCGCCGGGAGGATTCGTGATTTTGTCTGAAGCTTCGGGGACGAATACCGATTACATCCTCTACTTCAACAAGGACGCGATCCCCGGAAACAATATTCCGTGGGCCAACGGCTTTCCCGGTTCCTGTGTGATCAGGGATGCTGCGGGCACCGCAGTGGATTTCGTTCGCTGGGGAGGCTCCGCCGAGCCCATCCCGGCCGGCACGAGCTTCAGGGCCCCCGATCCCGTCTCTCCGGCCGCAGGAAAGACCCTGGGGCGGGATTTTCTCGGGACCGACACTGATTCGGGCGGGGATTGGACGGCACAGATCTCAACCTTAGGCACTTACAACCTGAGTGGAGCAGAGAGGCATCACACTTACTATCCGGCCGCCGATTTCGATGTTGCGGCTTTCAACGCAATCGCAGGAAGATCCTACCTCATCGAGACGCTCCATCTGGCCAACGGCGCGGATACTGTCGTGGATATCCTTTCGACGGATGGATCGACCATTCTTGCTTCCAACGACGACTACGGCACGTGGAAAGCCTCTAGACTGGCGTGGGTGGCACCCTCGAGCGGCAGGTTTTATGTCCGTTCCCACCGGTTTGACGGACCCTCCAACCTTGCGCAGTATGGATCCTACGAGCTGCGGATAATGGAAAGCACATCTAGCTTCGGTCTCAGACTGCCCAGCACATTGACAGTGAGCGAGCCCGGACAGGGGGGCCGGTTCCAGAGCATTTCGGACGCGCTTGCGGCCGTCTCAAATGGCGACACGGTCCTAATATTGGACAGCGCAACCTACGCCGAGAATCCTGTGATCGCGAACAGGAGTGTGACGCTGAGGGCATCCAGCGGCAAGAACCCGGTTCTGGACGGAAGAAATCGTCCGGGTTCGCCCGCATTGAACATCGTCAGTGCCAAGTCCGTGCGCATTCAGGGGCTCACAATCCTTGGGGGGGCGCGTGGCATTCAGGTCAACGGCGGAAATGTCACGGTGATCGACAGTGTGATCACCGGAGCTTCGGATCCTGCGGGGAGTTCCGACGGTATACAGGCCACTGGAAATGCGAGCGAGCTCGCGATCATCAACTGCACCGTAGTCAATAGCGGCCGATTCGGAGTGGAGGCGCAGTCCTCGAGCTCCCTGAGGATAGCAAACAGCATCTTCCGCAACAATGTCACGGCGGATATTCACAGCGACGGGAGTGCCACCATCATCGCCGTCAGCAACTCTCTGCTTCTCACGGCGGTCTATGTCGGAAAGAACGGCAACATAAGCGGAGATCCGTTGTTCGTGGATCCTGGGAAGGGCAATTACCGGCTGCGCGCGGGATCGCCAGCAATCGACCGGGGAGACCCAGCGGACCCGGACTTGCCTGCGTTTGATGCTGACGGGGTACCGAGAAGCTTGGACAGTTCCGGAAGTGGGAGGCAGATCCCGGACATGGGGGCCTATGAGTATATGCCCCCGGGGCTTCTCAGTTCACAGACCGTGTTTCCCCAGATCGCCGCCGGTGGCAGCTCGGGGTATCGGACGTCCATCTATGCCGTTAACCCCAGCGCCGCCGCTGCCACGGTCAATATTGCTTTGATGAGATCCGATGCCACCCCCTTTCCCACAAACGTGCTGGATGGTTCCGAGAATCTCTGGCTTTCGGCTCCTCCAAATGGAACTTCCAATCGCGCAGTCCACGGAACTTCCGACTTGATCTCGGGCTACGCCTCGCTGCTCAGCAGCATTCCGATTGGCGGCAGTGCGCTATTTCAGACCATACCAGGCGATCGCATTGTGAGCGAAGCAGGGGTTGGAGCCGGCAAGCCTGCGAGGAATTTCACCGTCTATATTGACACCCGCAACAACGCATATTCGGGCTACGCAGTTGCCAACTATGGAACATCTGCCGCGGTCCTCACCCTGACTCTGCGTGACAGTTCCGGTAACACGAGGGACAGCCGGTCAATCACACTGAGTCCTGGACACCAGATTGCGGAATTCGCCTTTCAGCGCTTTGCCGCGGCATCAACTGATTTCGAGGGAACTGTCGAGTTTGCCGGTGATCAGCCTGTGGCTGCAGTGGCGCTGCGATACGACAACGTGCAACAGGATACTTTCACGACTGTCCCGGTGCTGGTGAACGAGGCCGCAGCCACGCTCTACTTTCCACAGGTCGCGGACGGCAGCGGCTATCGCACCAACCTCCTTCTGGTCAATCCATCAAGCACCGCGACAACTGCGAGGCTGGAATTCTTCGCCGACGACGGATCCCAGCTCTCTCTTCCGATCGGGGGCACGGATACTTCGAGGTATGATGTTTCCCTCAACGCAAAGGGGGCAGCCCACGTGATCACGGACGGGACATCCACCGTCCTGCGGGCGGGCTGGGTGCGAATCACGGCCTCCTCCGCCGTCGGCGGTTTATCGATCTTTCAGACAGTTGCCGGTGGGAGAATTACAGCAGAGGCGGGCGTCGCACCCTCACCCCCGTCAATTCGTTCCACCACGTACGTGGAGAGCCTGGACTATGCTGCTTCGGGGCTTGCCATCTGCAACCCCAATCCGCGTCAGACCACGGTCACTTTGAGACTGCATGATTCCAACGGACTGATCGTCGGCACAACGAGTTTCGTGCTGCCTCCTCTCGGCCACGTCGCGCGATTTTTCAGCGGCCCCGGCCAGTGGTTCCCGAGCGGCTTTGACCAGTTTCAGGGAACGCTTGAGGTGATTGCGACTGATCCTGTCAGCGGCGTCGCTCTGCGCTATGACAATCCAGAGTCCAGCGTCTTTGCGGCCCTTCCGGTGGTGATCGCCCCCTGATGTCCTCGATTTGCCACTTCGACAAGGATACAACACCCGTTTTAGCGCCTTTGCGTCTTCGCGGTGGCTTTTCAAAAAGCCACCGCCAAAACGCGAAGGAACACCAAACTCCTTCTTTACCAGACGCGGACTCCGTAAAGCGAATTCCGCGTGAGGATGAACAGAGTCCGGCGGTCTTTGCCACCGAAAACAAGGTCGATCGGGCGCTGCGGAACCTCGATGGTATCGATGAGTGTTCCGGAAGGGTCATACACACACACCTGGCCGGCAGCAATGTAGACGTTGCCCTGAGCATCGCTGACGACGCTCTCGCCGCCTTGCTCCGCAAACAACCTTGGCTTGGTCATGGTTCCGACTGCGTCCACGGTGACGGCGTATGTTTTCTCCTCGGATTCATCACAGACATAGAAGGGACGTCCCGGCAATGCCGGGCCCAACCCAAAGGCGCGCAACACGTCATGGATCTTGGCTCCGTAGAAGAGTGTGCCTTTGACGAAGTCCTCGCCCGCCGGCAGGAAGGTGGTCCCATCAGGCGAGATGTAATGGAATGGCTTCTTCAGAGGAGGTGTCTCAGGGAAGTCATTTCCCAGCCTCCACTGATTCAATGGGAGAATCGGTATCATCCCGGGGCGCGGAGTTGCAGGCTGCGGGTTAAGAAGCGTAATCTCCACACAGGATTCCGGTTTGAGGCTGTAGACGGTCCCGCTCCCTGCATACGACACCACCAGCAAATTCCCCGCCTTGTCGAAAGCGAGGTTCCCAGGCTCCAGGGGACTGTCGCAGACAAGCCTCAACTGGCGGCTCTCCGGAGTCCAGCGATAGATGCGCTGATAGAAGGCATCCACGAAATAGAGGTTTCCACCGGGATCGACGGCTCCACCGGAAATGTTGAAGAAACCCCCGGCAAGTCTCTCCACTTCAGCCCCTGCGGATAGGACAACCGATTTCGCCCTTGGTCGCGGCCGCGCTTCATTTCCGGATACTGTCAATACTGCCATCTCATAGGACCGGATCTCGGACTTATGAGTCTGGTCGAAGACCGCAGTGTCAAACAAAACTTTGCTGTTGCTGTAGCAGTGGAAATTTCGGAAGCGGATGTCCCGGGAAGCCGTGATTTTCACCGCGTAAGGAAACGGGGTGTGACTGCTCACCACCCTATAGAACAGAGTATTGGCGAAGAGAAGGTTGCTGGAGCGGTCGATTTCCAGGGGCAGGGCCTGGGCACTTTCGCCCCGCTCCTCCTCGAACTGAAGCGCGTAGAAGTGCCAGTTCGCGACGTTGCGGATCTTAACCTCGTTGCGAACGTGGTGCTCGATGGACATCTCGTACACCCGGCCTTCCGTGGACGTGTCGGAGACATACATACCTGCCTGAGCGAAAGTGCTTGGCGTCCATATATCCTTGAAGGTTCCACCCCCGCCGTCCGTGATCCAAAGACTGGCGTATTGGGAATCCCAGCGACGGTTCAAGTCAGGATCGGCAGTGTGCGTGTTGTTGTAGACCTGTTCCCGCGTACCATCGAGCTTGTATGTGCCGTGGCCGCCGAGAAGCCGCACGTCGTTCATCATGGAATTCCTGCCCGCCATCCATTTCACACCGACCGCGCGGCTGTTGATTCCATTGGTGTAAATGCCGATACCCGTCACTATGTTTTCCCCGCCCTTCGGAGTCTCGAGCAGCGCCTTGGGCGAACCGGGGCCCTGGAAGGCAGGCGTCGAATCCTGCAATGCGATCAGTGTTGTGATGGGATTCAGACCGATCAGCACAGTGTCGGGTCTGAGGGCGATAGTGTCGGTAACGCGGTATTTCCCGGATGGCAGATAGATTGTGCGATGTTCGGCGATCGCCCGCTTGAGGATTTCCGTGTCGTCGATCATGCCATCGCCCTTGGCCCCCAGTGAACGGAGGTTGACCCAGCCGTCGCGCGCCGGAAGATCGGGGATATCCGAAATCACCGGTTCGGGAACCCTGGACACGACGGCGGCATCGAGCGTGGTCTTGATCGCGGGGGTTTCGCCGAGATCCGCGATGTGCAACCCGTGCGAAAACTGTCGGACGACGTAATCGCTGCCCAACCCCTCGACCTTCCTTCCGCTCTCGCGGAACGCGGCAAGCACCGCCACGCGCCGGCACACAAGGTTCTCCAGGTTGATCTCCGTGCGCGCGTTGTTCTCGTTACTTATGATCAATGCCGGGCCGCTTATGTCCTCAAACCTGCAGTCCTTCATCCAGAGTTCCTCGGCATAGCCGGGATCGATGGAGACCGCCGCTGGAACATGCTTGAACCGATTTCGAACGAGGGTGAGTCCGGCCTCCTGTGTCTTGATGGCCGCCTGTCTTTGGCCCTCAAAGGTGGCGTCGAGGAGCGTGTACTGCCAACCCGGGGAGGGCCTCCGGGTCATGATGCCGTATTCACCGCCATAGAAGTGAAGGTCTTCTCCCTCGTTGCCCACGTCGTGGATTCCTGCCATACCCGAACCTATTCGGAAATCCATGTGAGCAAGATAGCAGTGCTGGGCGATCCTGAAACGAACACCAATGGCCGCCGGATTGCCGTCGCGGATTTCGATGTCGACGTTGCTCATCGCGCTGTAGAAGGTACCGGGATTCCCGTCACGGACGGGTTGACCGGCCCGATGACGACCGCCGGTGAAGTGGATCATATATTTCCCCGAGCCCTCCCCGAAACCGGGAGTATTCTCGCCCAGGACAAATACGGGCCGCCGGGCGCCAAAGCCAATCAGGCGGACGCCGGGCCAGACGTAGATGGTTTTCCCGATCCGGTACCGTCCCTCAGGGATGAAGACGATGCCTTGCACCGTCGTTTCCTGCACTCTGTCGATCGCCTGTTGAATGGCATCGGAATCATCGGCTACGCCGTCCCCTTTCACAGAGAAGTTGTCCGTTGTGAGGTAGACTGCCTGTGGATCGTCCAACCGGACGGTGTAGTAAGAGGCGGCCCGCAGAGGGGCTACCGCGAGAATTGCTGAGAAAGCCAGAAGAGCGTACCTGGGCATGAAGAACACCTCCAATGCTGACCGTAATCGGCCCATTCCAGAGCAGGCTGAGCATACATCACTTGCCAACTCCTGTCTTGGCGCCTTTGTGTCTTCGCGGTGGCTTTTTAAAAAGCCCCCGCCAAGGCGCGAAGACGCGAAGGAAGATCCATGAATTTAGGACAGACTCCTGCATCACTTGACAATGGTCTCATATGATAATATCATTTGTATCAAATGAGAAAAAATCCGATAGTCCCAAGGCCCGCCCGAAAGGCGAGCGAGGGGAGTGGGAAATCGAGAGATGCGGGTTCCGGGAAGGCTCTCCGGCCCGCCGGTGTCGTGAGCGGCCAGATCCACGGGGCCGCTACCAAGGCCGCCGCCGTGCGGCTGTCCCCGCGCAAGTTGATCGAGATCATCCGCGTCGGACTGCCGGTGCGGGAGTTGGACGAGCTGCGGCTCAGCCTCGACCTGCCGATGGACAAGCTTGCCCCAAGATTAGGTATATCGAGGGCTACTCTGCACCGGCGCAAGGCACAGGGCCGGCTTGACCCGGAGGAATCCGACCGCGTTCTTCGCTTCGCCCGGCTGATGGGCAGGGCGGTTGAAGTGATGGAAGGCGAAGAACCAGCGCGGCGCTGGTTGACTTCGCCTCAGATTGGTCTCGGTGGAGCTGTTCCCCTGGATTATGCGAAAACCGAGGTGGGCGCGCGCGAAGTCGAGGACCTGCTCGGTCGAATCGAATACGGGGTCTATTCCTGATGCCGGAAGCGTGGCGCGTCGTGAAGGCGAAACACGTGGCCACGGCATTTTCGGGTGAAGGGGCTGCGAAGGCCGGCGGACGGTGGAACTCCCGAGGTGTGTCGGTCGTGTACACAAGTTCAAGCCGATCTCTGGCTGTGCTGGAAACGCTAGTCCACCTGATTCCTCCCGTGACGTTTCACTATAAGATCATCCGGGTCACGTTCACCGACACCATGGTCGAGCCGGTGAAGGCTGAGACTCTGCCGTCGGATTGGCAGGCGGAACCCCCTCCATTATCCACGAAGCAATTGGGGGATGAATGGGTGCGGTCGGGTCGCTCCGCTGTCCTGGCGGTGCCGAGCGTCATTATCCGGGGGGAGATCAACTACCTGCTCAACGCGGCCCATCCCGAATTCAAGAAAATCTCGATCGGCAAGCCTGCTGACTTTACCTTTGATCCCCGCCTCTTGTCCTGATCTGCCACGACTTTCACTGTGCAACATGGCCGCAACCAAATTGGGTCTCGCGTTCCTTCGCGTCTTCGTGTCTTTGCGGTGGCTCTTTAAAGAGTCACCGCAGAGACGTCAAGGCGCCAAGACCCCGCGGCATTCAGATCTGACACGGTTTTTCCCCCGTGTGCTATGATGGCACCCTGTAACAGGGAGAGGAGGAATAGTTACATTATCGCCAAAGGCAAAAAGGCCGCCGCCGCGACACGAATATCCCGCAAGCCAAAACCTATTGAAAAACCCCGGAACCAAGGTCCCAATTTGTTGGATCTGATGGAGGCTCCAGCCGCCCCCGCGAAGCCGGATGTTGCGGGCGAGACGATCCGGGCCGCCGGGGAACTGCGAGTGGCGGAAGAGGCATCCACTCCGGAACAGCGAGACAGCGGCAGACGCCGGGAAACGGCCGAGAGCATGGCGTCTCGGCAACGGGAGATCTCTGTCTCCGAATTCTTCACCAAGAACCGCCACCTCCTCGGTTTTGACAATCCTCAGAAAGCGCTGCTGACCACAATCAAGGAGGCCGTGGACAATTCGCTCGACGCTTGCGAGGAGGCCGGTATCTTGCCCGTCCTCAAGGTGGAGATACAGCAGCTGGCGGAGGACCGCTTCAGGATTGCAGTCGAGGACAACGGGCCGGGAATCGTCAAGGCTCAGATACCCAAGATCTTCGGAAAGCTCTTGTACGGATCCAAATTCCACACGCTGAAGCAGGCGCGAGGCCAGCAAGGGATCGGTATTTCCGCCGCGGGAATGTACGGGCTGCTCACAACCGGAAAGTCCATCGTTGTGACATCGCGCACCGGAGCGGGCAAACCCGCGCACCACTTCGAGATCCAAATCGACACGCGGAAGAATGCCCCTCAGGTCATCACGGATGAGGTAGTGGACTGGCAGGTGGAGCACGGCACGCGCGTCGAGATAGAACTGATCGGAATCTACAAACGCGGACGCCACTCCGTTGATGATTACGTACGCCAAACCGCCATTGCGAATCCCCACTGCGAGATCTACTACACGTTTCCTGGCGGCAATGAAGCCCAACACTTTCCTCGTGCGACCGGTGTCCTCCCTCCGGAACCCCGCGCGATAAAGCCACATCCCTATGGAGTGGAGCTGGGCGCACTCATCAAGATGATGAAAGAGACTTCCGCCCGTCAGCTCAGCGCGGCTCTTCAGCGCGACTTTTCGCGCATAAGCTCGCGTGTCGCTCAGGAGATCTGTGAGGCGGCCGAACTCAAGCCCAGCGCGAATCCTCACACCATCGTGGTCAACGAAGCCGAGCGGCTCTACAAGGCAATCAACAGCGTGAAGATAATGAGCCCGCCGACGAACTGTCTTTCGCCCATCGGCGAAGATCAGATCCTCTCAGGGCTTCAGAAGGAGGTAAAGGCGAGTTTCTTCGCGGCCATCACTCGTTCGCCGGCTGTTTATCGAGGCAATCCGTTCCAGGTTGAAGTGGGAATCGCGTACGGCGGCGACCTGCCTGCTGAAGAACTTGTAGATCTCCTGCGCTTTGCCAATCGTGTTCCCCTGCAATATCAGCAATCCTCGTGTGCCGTCACGAAAGCCGTACTGGCAATCGACTGGCGCAGCTATGGCGTCTCCCAATCCAAGGGCGCGCTCCCCACGGGGCCGATCGTTCTTTTCGTGCACATCGCCTCCGTCTGGGTACCGTTCACTTCGGAAAGCAAGGAGGCCATCGCAGCTTACCCGGAAATAATGAGGGAGCTTCGCCTTGCACTCCAGGAATGCGGCCGCAAACTGGCGACGCACATCCGCGCCCACCGGCGGGAGGTGGACGAAAGCCAGAAAAAATCGTACATTGAGAAATACATCCCCCACATCGGCATCGCGCTGCGCGAGATTCTGGGCCTGTCCGAGAAATCGGAGAAGGACCTTGTAGTGACGCTAAAGGATGTGCTCGAGCGCAGTCGCTCCAGGGAACCCTTGCAGGAGTAGGAGAGAATGGCTAAGAAAAAATCTGCCGGAGCGAGGCTGGGGGCGGGGACGAACAAGGCTGTTCTGTCGGCCATCCGCACCTCCGCCGAGGGAATTCACAAGAAGATCATGGAACGCAAAAAGCCGACCATGAGATTCCCGGTCCGATCCCTGTCCAACGTCAAGTACCAGCCTCAGCGAGGCTTCTTCGAAATTGCCGGACGAAAGAAGGAGCGTACGCTCACGGTGAACACCGTGAAGACCTTCGCCCAGACACTGCGCATGATCGCTCTCTCGAAGGAATTGGTCGAAAACGACGACATAGCGACCAAGCGGGAAGCGTACTACGTCAGCAAAAACTGGGAGGACGCACGTTTCCTCGAACAGCCCGAATCGGACACCGTAATGGATGACGTCGAGGCCTTCTTCGAGGTCAACCGCGAGCAGTTGGGCTTCATCCCTGAAGAAAAGGGAGGCGATATAGCGGGACGACTGATCGTGATCGATCACGACAGGGATACAGGCAAGGTGCTGCGCATCGATTGTACGAAGTTCGGGTCCGGCGCATACAGCATACCCATCTCCGTGGAGCACCTCGAGTTTGAAACCAACGCACGGTTCATTCTGGTAATCGAGACGGCAGGGATGTTCCAGCGTCTCGTCAAACACAACTATTGGAAGAAGGCAAACTGCATCCTGGTGAGCATGGGCGGAGTGCCGACCCGGGCGTGCCGGCGCTTTATCCGTCGGCTCGCGGACTTCAAAAAGATCCCGGTGTATGTTTTTGTGGACGGCGACCCCTACGGGATCACCAACATCTACAGGACCCTGAAGGTCGGTTCGGGTAACGCGGCCCACTTAAACGAGTTCTTCTGCGTTCCGCAGGCGACGTTTCTGGGCATCACGCCGCAGGACATCGTCGACTATAAACTTCCCACCCACCCACTCAAGGACGTGGACGTCAAGCGGGCACGGGACGCCATAAAAAACGATCCCTTCATCCGCCACTATCAGGCCTGGATCAGCGCAATAGAACACCTGCTGAAGATGGGAGTGCGCGCCGAACAGCAGGCCTTGGCCAAGCATGGACTGAACTACGTGATCGACACCTACTTGCCGGAGAAGCTCAATCACCCCGATCGGTTTCTCCCTTGAATCGGCCTGATCTCGGCGGCAGTCGGTCGTGGATAGCGCCGTGCTGGGGGAGCATAATAAATGTCGGTGTTCGTTGGGGAGGCCGGAATGGACAAGGTGGTCAAATCTGAAGAAGATTGGAAGAAGCAGCTGACGCCCGAGCAATTTCGCGTCACGCGTGAAAAGGGAACCGAGAGGGCGTTTGCAGGCAAGTACTGGGATAACCACGAGGAAGGCACTTACCGGTGTGTCTGCTGCGGGAGCGAGTTGTTCCGCTCCGATGCTAAGTTTGAATCGGGAACCGGGTGGCCCAGCTTCACGGAACCGGTGTCCTCGGATAGAGTTCAGGAAAAGGACGATCGGAGTCTCATGATGCGGCGGACGGAAGTGGTGTGTGCCAAATGCGACGCCCATCTCGGGCATGTTTTCGAGGACGGACCGAAGCCGACCGGGCTTCGCTACTGCCTCAACTCCGCGGCTCTGGACTTCAAGAAATCCGACCCTTAAGCTACAGCCTTCCCAAGATTCGAAACGAGCCGCAACCAAGTGAGTCGGGCGTTCCTGCGCGTCTTGCGCCTTAGGGCTGGCTCAAGAATAGATTCACATTTTGGCGCGAGCGCCGGGCGGGCAGATGCGAGGCGCCGCGACGCAGGCGATATCAGTGTATATCGTCGAGGAGCGGCAACGAAGCAGATGCCCGCC
>DASQID010000415.1:0-7961 GCA_035631775.1 Acidobacteriota bacterium | reverse complement strand
AGCACTTCCGCCAATGTAGACATACGCCCAAGCCTCGATAGAGCAATTTTACTCCTGCAGGCTGCCCCGATAGTAGTGGATGCTTGATGTGTCGCGCCTGGTCGTTCATCTCAAACTCGGTTCAGCTCCCCCTGCGGACAGCAGGAAAATAAAAAAGGCGGCTCTCATCGAGCCGCCAGACTGGCAGTGCGCGCTTCTTCGAGGCAATTTCCGCAGTCACGGATTGCCCGTTTCGCGCCTCGGAACGCGCCCCGCAAATTGCGGGAGCCCTAGCCCCAATTGGCGTTCTTTCGGCGCGGAAGGGCGCGTATGGAGCAGCCGGGAGACAGTCTTGGTAAGTACCCCCTCGTTTGAGCGCTTCGCCAAAACGTTCCCGGATGCCCCACTTTCTTATCGACTCCGGCCTGAGTGGATTCCAGACTTTTATGCGTGGTTTCGCGTTATTTGGGGCGGTTTTCTCTAAAAATCGGTCGCTGCGGGCTCGCACAGAAAAGACGCCGCAATTCCGGCCATTTTCGGCCTCTATGATAGGCCCATTCAGACCAAGACGTCGCCGGCCGGACAGGCTGGATTGGACCGATAAGATTGGTCGAGGATGTCGATGCAGGCGAAGCACCCAAGCGTTGTAGAATCCTAGAGTTCCAGACTTGATGGGCAGTCCATTGAGGCCAGGCCTGGATCCAGCAGCAGCTGCGGATCCGCTGGTTTGTGGGGATGCGAAACCTCCGGAATTATTACCGCCTACTTCACGTCCAGCCCGATGCTCCGGTTGAGGTGATCCGCGCCAGTTTTCGTACACTGATGCGGGATATGAAGCAGCATCCTGACCTTGGGGGATCGTCCTACGCCGCCTCGCTGTTGAACGAAGCGTACAAGACTCTCTGCGATCCGGCCCTCAGGGCAGCATATGACAGAGAACTGTCCGAGAGGTTTGAACGAAAATCACGGACCGCTAACCCTCGGGTAGTCCATGCTCAGGTCGCCCAGCTCTGCCCATTTTGCAGAACACCCCTGACTCGCCGGGACGAGTGCCGCCTCACCTGCCCAAACTGCAGCAACTCGCTGCAGCCGGAGGTAGGATCCATGCCCGTTGACAGCTCACGGCGGTCCGTCGCACGAATCAAACGTGCTGACGTCCTGTACTATTTTGCCCAGGGGCCAAAGAAGGCCCAAGAAGCCATGATGATTGATCTCTCCCCGAAAGGGATGCGGTTTTACTGTTATCAGAGGCTTTCGACTGGCACTGTCTTAAAGATCAACGGTCCGGATCTCAACGCGTCCGCCATCGTGACCAATCAACGGTTGGAGGTTGTGGACGGACGAATCATGCATTCTGTTGGAGTTTCGTTTCTCGAAGTCGAATTTGACAGTCCCCGGGGTTCGTTCCTCTCAGTTTCGGTCTGAGCCCTACTCAAGACGAAACAACCCTCGCTTCGAAGGCGATACGTTTGAGCTTATTCCCGGGGCCTTCGCCCGCCTCCGCATCGGCCGCAGCTCGACCTAGGGATAATATCGGCCCAGTTTGCCGACGATCGCCTTCTTCAGCTCCAGGGGTACCAGTTCCCCCTGCACCCGAAAGATTACTTTTCCGCCAGGCTCGATCACCAGCGTGTAAGGCAGGGCACCGGGCCATTCCTTGTCTATCGCATCAATCAGTTTGTACTTATCCTCGACACTGAATAGGTAGTTCCTCGATGAGGCCTGCTGTTTTCGCAGGAAGGCCAGGGCGTCCTCCTTCTTTTCAGGAGCGTCTGCACTTATCGTGACCAGCTCGAAGTCTCTTTCACGGTACATGCGGTTGATGGTGATCAGCTCCGGAAATTCGATTACGCAGGGTCCGCACCACGTCGCCCAGACGTTGACAAGCCGCAGCTTCTTGGAATCGTTCCGGACCAGAGCCCGCACACCTGTTTCGTCGATCGCGTCAAGCGACACGGGCTCATTGGCCCAGTGCTCAAAGCCGGACTTGACGGACGCCCTTTTATCCGACCACTTAATCGAACACCCAAAAGTCTTCGTTTTTTGGACGGTAACCGGGTGCCCTGCAAGCAGTGCCTCTATGGCATTCCGTGCATCGCGCGACCGGACTTTGTCGGGCTTTTCGGAATCATCCACGCGGCCGGCATAGCGCAGCTTACGATCCTTGTCGAACACAAACACGTGTGGCGTCGCCGTCGGGCCGTAGGCTCGAGACACTGCCTGATTATTCCCGTCGTAAAGGTATGGGAAAGTGAACTTCCGATCTCCCGCGCGGACCTTCATCTCTTCGAGCGAGTCGCTCATGTCCGTATAGCCGAGCTCGTCGAGGCGCACAGCATTGGGGTCATTGGGGGAAATGGCGACAAGTGCCACGCCCTTTCCCTCATATTCATCCTTGAGGGCCTGAATTCGCCCCTCATATGCCTGTGCCGTTGGACAGTGGTTGCAGGTAAAGACAACCACGAGAATCTGTGCAGCAGCAAAGTCGGACAGCCTGTGGTTCCGTCCGTCCACTCCCGGAAGATCGAAATCCGGCGCGCGCTCACCGATTCCCATAGTTCCGGGTCCCTCGAGCGCGAGTGGGTTGGGGTATGATCCAAGATTAGTGAGCAGGAGTGCAACAGCAATCCATCCACTGCAAAACATTTTTCTCACCCTCCGTTTAAGATGGCTCCATCCAGCCTCAGCATATAACAGAATCCCGGCCCGACAAACCAGGGGTCAGGGGTCGGGGGCCAGTGACACATGACTGAAGAGCCGTCAGCTACCACCGGCAGAGCGTCACAGAGCGGGTGGCTTGACGAAGCCCTCCGGAGTGCCCCGGAGGGCGCGGGCTTGCTGTTATGGTTGATCCCTGCATTTCCATGTCTCATCTTGTCCAACGAACGCCGGAACGGCAAAGCCCTTTCGAGTCTCACCGCCAGAGGCGGTGGTTTACCTTAATCAAATTAATTCTTGCGCAAGCCCTTAGTATTTCAACCCTCCGCAGTAGCAGAATTCGCTTCCCTGGCCTCAATCTTTTATACTGATTTCAGGAGGTGGGGAAGATGAATGATTCAACAAATCGCCCTGACTCTGAGAAGAAACCCGTATATTCACACGACGATCTCGTCTCAATGCTCTCGCAGAAGATCGTCGGCCAGCCGGCTGCCTTGAAGTACATCGTCCCGTACGTGCAGATGTATCAGGCAGGTCTGGCTCCCGAGGGCAGGCCCGTCGGGGTGTTTCTTCTGTTGGGACCAACCGGCACCGGCAAGACGAGGACGGTGGAAGCGCTGGCGGAGATTCTCCACGGCAGCAGCAGGAATGTCGTGAAGATCGATTGCGGCGAGTTTCAGATGGAACATGAGATCGCAAAGATTGTCGGCGCCCCGCCGGGCTACCTGGGACACCGTGAGACCGAATCCATTCTTACACAGAATCGACTTCGTGCGGCAACGAGCGAAAACTGCGATCTCTCGGTAGTCTTGTTCGACGAGGTCGAGAAAGCAGCCCCCTCGGTCACAAGGCTCCTGCTTGGGATTCTGGACAAGGCCCTGCTTCGCCTGGGCGACAACACCGAGGTCGATTTCCAAAAGAGCCTGATTTTTTTCACAAGCAACCTGGGCGCCCGCGAAATGCTCAAGGAGCTCAAACCCGGCCTGGGATTCAAAACCGCTGCAACACAGAACTGGAGTGAGCTGTCGGCAAGGCTCGAAACAATCGCGCTGGCTGCGATGCGCAAGAAGTACTCTCCCGAATTCATCAATCGAATCGATGCGGTGATCACCTATCACCCCCTGGAAGCCGAATCGTTCGCAGTGATCCTGGATCAACAGATAGCGGAGCTTCAGCGGCACGTCGACACCCGGCTGGGAGATCGATGGTTCAAGATTGACGTTTCCGATGAAGCCAGGAACTTTCTGCTGCAGGAGGGGACGAGCGCGGAGTTCGGGGCACGGGAATTGAAGCGCACGATTCATCGTCACTTGACGCAGCCCCTGGCCACCCTGGTCATCCAGGGCAATATCGAACCCGGTTCGTGCGTAAAGGTCGAGCTTGCCGCGGACGGCAAGGTCCTGACACTACGTCCATGTAAGCGCGAGATCACCGTTGAAGTATCGGAATACCTGGACATTCTGATAGTGGACGACAATCAAGAACTGCTCTCTCTTCTGGGGGAACACCTCAAGGCGAACATCGGCTGGCGGATCAGAACTGCCCCGTCCGCAGCGGAAGCCACGCAGGCAATTGAAAGCAAGATTCCTAACGTCGCTCTGCTGGACTACCTCCTTCCCGACGGCAATGGAGTGAGGCTGGGACTGGAAATCAGGCTCAAGTCGCCCGAGGCACACGTCATCATAATGACCGGCGGAGAATTACCTGCGGAGGAGGAGATAGTCTGCAAGGAGTGCGGATTTCCGAGAGTAAACAAGCCCTTCCTGGCAGACGAAATTGTGAACCTGATTCGACACCGTCTGGTTCGGAGAACCTCGGTGACCGCCTGACGAGGAAATCGACTTCTTGTTCCTCATTCCACTAACGTTCAAATCCTTGCCATTTCCCCAAGGATACGGTTGCCTGTCTTTGCGCCTTGGCGTCTTTGCGGTGGCTTTTTAAAGAGCCACCGCAAAGGCGCGAAGGAACGCCAGACCCAATTTGCTATGCCGCTCCGTGAGGTTCCGGTTGGATCCCGAGTAGTCACTTACTGGTCAAGGCTGTTGCGCACCGTATCACCCAGCTGCCTCAGATCATACGGTTTCTGCAGAAAGTTCACGCCCTCCTGTAGGGCCATGTCCTGGCCCAGCGTTTCCGCACTGTAGCCGCTGGTAAAGATGACTCTCAGATCTGGTTTTTGGGCCAGCAGTTTCTGGGCCAACTCGTGGCCTGTCATGCCGTCAGGCATGATCACATCGGTCAGCAGAAGCCGGATATCGTCTTTGGACGCTTCCCACACCTTCATTGCTTCCACCCCCGATACGGCGTCGTACACTCGATAGCCGTAGCGCTCGAGGACCTTCTTCACAATCGTGCGGACAAGCTTCTGGTCCTCCACGATCAGGATAGTTTCATTCCCGCCACGGACAGCAGTTTGAACGGTTACCGGTCTCCGCGCCTCTCCCTGCCCCCCGGCCACGGGAAGGAAAACTGTAAAAGTCGTTCCCCGATTCACCTCACTCGTCACCTTGATCCATCCCCGGTGTTGTTTGACAATCCCATAGACGGTGGCGAGTCCCAGTCCCGTGCCCTTTCCGCTGGCCTTGGTCGTGAAAAACGGCTCGAAGATCTTCGGAAGAAGCTCCGCTGCTATCCCGACACCCGTATCAGCAACGGTGATACATACGAATTCGCCCGCCGAGAATTCGGGGTAGGGCGACACAAACGATTCGTCGATCCTCGTTCTGCTCGTCGTGATGGCAAGCTGCCCCCCGGTGGACATGGCATCCCGGGCATTAATCACCAGATTCATGAGGATCTGTTCCATCATTCCTGCGTCCGCGCAGACCGGGGGCAGGTTTGCCGACGGCTTGAACTGCAGTGTGATGTCCTCGCCTAGAATGCGCTGCAGCATATTGCTCATGTCGCCTATGACGTCGTTCAGGTCGAGGTTTTCGGGCTGCATTGTCTGGCGCCGGCCGAACATCAGAAGCTGCCGGGTAAGACCCGCTGCGTGCTCGGCGGCGAGGGCTATTTGATGGCCTGCTTCCGCGAGTGCCGGCGCCAGGCCATGAGTGCCCTGGATGAACATCGCGTTCCCGAGGATCACCGTGAGGATGTTGTTGAAGTCGTGCGCCACCCCGCCCGCAAGCTGGCCGATGGCCTCCATCTTCTGTGCCTGGCGGAGCTGCTCTTCAAGGCGTTTGCGCTCGGTCAGGTCGATGAGCATGGCGATATAATGGGGTTTGCCGGACAGCTCGATGGTTTCAATCGACAGCAGCGCATCCCGAAGCTCCCCTGTCTGCCTGCGCATAGTCGCCTCAGCGTTGAGAACGTGACCTACAGTCTGAAGGCTTTTCTCGATGGGCTCGCGCTGCGAAGGATCCGCCCAAAGCCTGAGTTCGTGAATGGTGCGTCCGACCATTTCATCACGGCGGTAACCGAAGAAATCGCAGTAGCGTTCATTCACGTCGATCAGCCGTCCGTCCGCCACGGCATAGATGCCGATTGCCGCGAGGTTGGCCCGGAAGGCCTTCGCGAAGCGCTCTTCGGACTGACGCAAGGCGATCTCCGCCCGCTGGCGATCTGCGATCTCCCGCTCCAGTTTCTCTGCATGGAGCCTCAATTCCGAATACAGGGACCCGTTTTCATAGATGCGCCCTACCTGCGCCGCCAGAATCTGGGCGAGTCCTTCGTCCTCCTCGCTGAAATCGTTCCCCCCGATCTTGTCTGTCAGGCAGACACAACCATAAGCGCGCTCCGGCGAGACAATGGGGGCGCAGAGAAAGGAATGGACGGGGGGATGGCCCGCTGGGAGCCCTATTACCTCAGGATCACCGGGGAGATCTCTCAATCGGCGCGGGTGGCGTTCCCGGAGAACCTCCGCCATTACGCCGGCTCGCACGCTGGGCGCGACAATTCCGGAAATGGTTCCGGGGCTCATCCCGCTCATAAACATGTGGCTCATTTCCTTCTGGCCGTTGTCCCAAACCGCAACCAGCGAGTAGCGGGCACCGATGATCTTGCGCGCGGCGGCGCAGAAGATCTCCAGCAGATGCTGCGGGTCACGTTCGGATGCGAACCGCATGCTGAGATCGATCATCGTGTCCAACCTGGGCACCGCCTCGGCCGCTTTTTGCGACAGCTTTGACACAAGCAGTCCCATATGCTCGCGGTGAAACTCCTCGACGGGGAGTGGAGGTGCCGGCAAGTGAGGTGTCCCCAGCGCCTCGCCGATGACATTCAGGATTTGCTGAGGTTCGGCGGGTTTGGTAATGATGTGCTGAACGCCGCAGATCCTCGCCATGTTCCGCGCCTCCGACTCGAGGTAAGTGGCCGAATAGAATATAACCGGCAGAGTCTCAAAAGCCTGTTCGGCTCGGAGTTGCCGTACGAACTCAAATCCGTCCATTGTCGGCATCAGGAGGTCCACGACGATCAGGTCGGGGTGTTCGGATCGGGCTTTGACCAATCCTTCCGCTCCATCTGCAGCCTGGCACGAATCGTGATGCAGATAGCCAAGAACAGTCGCCAGGAGCTCGCGTGACATGGGATCGTCGTCCACTATGAGAATTCTTGCCATCCTAGCCCCCGGCAACCCTCAGGCACGATTCAACCTCCGCGAGCAGGACTTGCGGCTCGATGGGGCGGAACAGGAAGCGCTGGGCACCTTGTGCCAGACCCCGTGCCCGTGCGGCTTCGCTCCTCGTCGTAGAAGTGACGAACAGAAAGGGAACGTCGCGCAGCATCGGATCGGATCTGACGGCCTGAATGAGCTTGAAGCCGCTCTCCTCTGAAATATTCAAGTCCGAAATAATCAGGTCGGGACGACACTGGCGGGCCAGCGCGAGAGCCTGGGCAGTCGCCGTGGCCGTAATCACTTCGTAACCGAGTGGTTCAAAAAGGCTCCGTTGAAGAATCAGATTTAGCGACGTGTCGTCCACCACCAGAATGCGGATGCTCTTCTGGCACACAGGCCGAGCTTCCGGCAATTGTGAGGGAATCGAGGCAGGAGCGCTGGGTCCGGATCGCAGAAAAGTCTCCACTTCGCGGACGAACGTCTGCGGCTCGATCGGCTTCGAAATATACCCGTCAAATCCCGCGGCGAGGACCCTCTCACGGTCGCCGATCATTGCGTGGGCAGTGACAGCCACCAGGGGGATTGGACGAAGGGCGGGATCTGCCTTGATCTCCCGGGCAAGGGAGCAACCGTCCAGCACCGGTAACTCAACGTCGCACACAACCAGGTCGGGAAGGTTGCTCCGGATCTTTTCAAGTCCCTCCCTTCCGTTGCGGGCTGTGAGGGTCGAGTATCCGAAGGAGTTGAAGAGATACACGATCAGGTC
>DASQID010000414.1:0-3377 GCA_035631775.1 Acidobacteriota bacterium | reverse complement strand
TGCCGAAGAAGGTACTCGAGCAGCTCGAATTCCCTGGTGGTGAGATCCACCGGTTGCGTCCCGCGCCAAACCGTCCTGCTTAGCAGATCCATCTTCAGATCGCTTAGATTCAGCTTGACATGAGGTTCCGGCTTCCCACGGCGGAGCAGTGCACGCACGCGCGCCGAAAGCTCAGGAAAGGCGAATGGCTTCACGAGGTAATCATCGGCGCCGGCATCGAGCCCGGCCACGCGATCCTCGATCGCATCCTTGGCGGTCAACAATAGGATGGGAGTCCGCATCCCCCGCTGCCGCATCGTCGAGAGGACTTCAATTCCGCTCCGCCCTGGGAGCATGATATCCAGGACAATAAGATCAAATTGCTCCGAATTTGCCAAAAAGAAGCCTTCTTCGCCGGTCTTGGCAACTGAAACAGAATAAGACTCAGCTTCCAGGCCTTGCTGAAGAGCCGCCGCGACCTTGCGTTCGTCTTCCACTACAAGGATTCGCACCTGTGGACTCCGTACTAGAACATACACTCGCGCCGAGAATACAGGCCACCTACGTTTTCCTGAATTCCCTCTGGACAGCTCTTCAGAGAAACCAGTCCATCAGCTAAACCGGGAACACGATATAACCTCCGCGAGCTATGACGCTTCCGCACTATTGTGCCACGAGCCGCATGAGCTCAGGAAGGCGGTTGATAAAGGGAACAAACGGTTCCCACAGATACGCCTCATCGTCCCCTAATTTAGATTCTGTCGCGAAACTGCTTTATCGTGCCGAAAGCGCCCCAGAGGGGCGCCAGCCAGTAGCCCCGGGCAAGCGAAGCGCAGCCCGGGGTTGGGATTCTCGAGAATAACCAGAGCCCTGAAGGGGCGACAGATAACACATGGCATACAAAGGTCTTTCGCCCCTGCCGGGGCTCGGCATTATGCAATATCCTATCCGGGAGCTTGCTCCCCCGGCTACTTGCTTGGGCCCCTCCGGGGCCCGACCTGACATGCGATTCGTGGAGTTTCGCGACAGAAACTAATCTACGATCCCCATGCCGCAGCATAAATCTGAAGCATTTCTAAGGAAGAGTTCAGGAAAACGTCAGTAGTGCTGCTCGTCTGCCTGATCTATAAGAGGGAAGGGCGCTCCGGGACGAGATAGCACGGAGGATTGAGCAGATCACTAATCAACTCAATTGAAATAAGAAGGAAATCAAACCATGTCTACGGCCAAAGCTCTCGAGATCTGGACCGCACAGACGCTCTGTGATATCGGGATCCTGCTGTCCATTATCTCGTTCTGCCTGCATATCGGCCGGCCCTATTTCGAGCGAATCCTCAGCCGATTTACTCTGCGGGTCGCGGCTGATTTGTGGTGGATTGTGTATGTCGCCCTTCGTGATGGTTCCTTATTCATCGCACTACTTTTCGGAATCCTAAATCTGAACATGGACCTGATGGCGGACATCAAGATCGGCCTGCCTTTCGTGCCGTTCGGAACCGTTCTTCTCGCCGCGGCGCTGGTCTGGAAGGTCTTCCGAAACACGGAGGATGTGAACTGGGCGTTTCGCGTCAGCACGTGGCTTGTATCGATCGGTGCCCTTCTTAACACTCTTGGATATGTATTAGTAATGGAGGCTCCGGGCGAGGAATATGCGGCGGCAAAGACAAGGTTCTGGCAGACAATGGTCTCCTGGCGTTCCAACGCCAATCCCGAGCTCGCGGCCACAACATTCTATCTGGCTTTCTCAGCGCTCGCTTGCCTTGCAGGAACAGCTCTTGTGATGGCCATTCGTCTCTATGGGCGGACTGCCGACGGAAAACAGGAACATGTTCAAACTTCGACTTAATGCAAAGGAGTGCATCTCGTGCGGCATCTGCATGGATGTTTGCCAACCGCGGGCCATCTCCATGCAGGTGAAGGCCACGAGGAGTATTGAAGGACCACATCTTACCTTTGAACAGCTCCGCCGGGGAGAACCCAGGGTACTACAGCTGATGACTTTCCCATTCCTGTCCTCCCCTGAGCTGTGCAACGGCTGCGGGAGGTGTGTCCGCGAATGTCCGGTAATTGCTTTGGATTTGCTTGCTGGCTGGGAGACGGCGCAAACCAAGACGGCGTGTGCCGTATGTTTACGGCAATAGGTGGGCTGGGCACTCCATCCGGTTTGTCAGGCGAACTGAAACGAGCCCCGAGCTAATTGCTATTCGGAGGGCAGAATGAAACATAACTCCGCAGCAGTGGTCGTTATTTTGGTTTTGACATTCTTAACGAATCCATCCTTGACAGCGAAAGAGAAGGGACAATACAGGATCGGTTCCTTCGCAAAATACCTGCAGATTGTCGGCGCATCGAAAGTCGGATCGGACAACTGCGCGACGTGCCACTCGGAGGAGGCCGGCGATTTCAAGCATGCTTTCCACGGCCAGCGCGGCATCGAATGCGAAGACTGTCATGGCGCGGGAAGCCTGCACGTTGATAGCAGTGGAGAAGTCAGCAAGATCCTCAGTTTTCGTTCGCGTCCGGCTGAGGCTGCGAACGGCGTATGCCTGAGTTGCCATGCCCGCGATGAAAAGGTTCGCAACTGGCTCGCCGGCAGTCACGCGGCGGATAGAGTGCGGTGCGCGGACTGCCACCATGTCCACTCTCAACAGCCCAAGGGGGAGGGCGGGGCTGGGATGAATTTCGACGCGTTGACTCCTGGACGCGCGGCTCTAGCTGAAAAGTTCGTTCCCGAAAGCAGCGTCAAGCTTGCACCCAGGTGGCAGGCAAACGACTCCTGTCTGAGATGTCATCGGTCACAGCGCGCTGAGATGCTCTTGCCCTACCACCACCCGTTACGCGAAGGCAAAATGAGCTGTACAGACTGCCATGACCCTCACGGCGGTCCAGCGGGAAAGAACCTCAGAACGGCAACAATCAACCAGCTCTGTCTGAGCTGTCACGCGCAATACCGCGGGCCATTCATGTATCAGCATCCGCCGGTGAACGAAAACTGCCTGAATTGCCACGCATCACACGGCTCGCCGAACACGAATCTGCTGAGCGTCAGCATCCCCGCATTGTGCTTACAGTGCCATTCCGGCCATCACGACGGTGCGGGACTACCGCTCGTCGACCGCTGCACGAATTGCCACGGTTCCATTCACGGCACAGACGTGCCCACACCAACTGGCGGATCCCGATTTGTCGACAAGGGTGGGCTCGGGGTGCCTGGCTTCCCTCAACCGTCCGCAGCCGGAGGGTTGAATCGCCGTTCAGGCTCCGCCGCTCTGAGGCCACTTCCGGCCCATGCGTCCACGTTGCCCGCACGCTTGGTACCAAATCATGCGATTGTGGCTTCATCGGGAGTAGTGCCCACACGATACTTGTCTCCCATGCCGTCGGATGCTCTATTTGCC
>DASQID010000413.1:0-12638 GCA_035631775.1 Acidobacteriota bacterium | reverse complement strand
CCAATTTTTCTGGCAGTGGCTCAACGACGAGAGACGAGGTGGCGGTGCTTTGATGGACTTTACCTGCTACGGGGCGGTCTGGCTGCACTGGTACCTTGGCATGCCGACGACGGTATATGCCTTCACGACGCACACCCGTCCCGAGGTATATAAGACCAACACCAACGCGGCCGTTCTAGCCTCGTTTCCCGACAACGGCGTTGGAATCATCGAAGGTTCCTGGGACCTGCCGCGGAGTTTTCAGGACCTTGAGGTATTCGGAGACAAGGGGAGCATCTACATGACCAGCGGCAAGATCGAAGCGTACGTTGGCCGGGAGCGCAAGGAGGCAGCGCCGGAAACGCTCGATGAAAACCACCGCTCGCCCATTGCCTATTTCGCGTATTCTGTGCGGGCAGACAAGTCGATGGAAGGGATGGTGAGTCCCGAATTCAATCTCGAAGTCATGCAAATCGTCGAAGCGGCGCAGCGCTCGGCCAGGACAGGGAAGGCGGTTAAGCTGCCACTGCGATGAGCCGAGAAATTACCTGCGACTCTCAAAAAGGCATCAGCAAGACTCCAAGATTCCAAGAATCACTATGGGATAGAGTGCGTATGACCTTCCTTCCGCGGTTGATCCTCATCGCTATTGGTTTTTTGGCATTGTCTACACTGTTCGCCGGCGGGCAGGGAAAGACCCTCCCGCCTGAAGAAGGGGTGATCCTCACTCCGAAGCCTCCGCCCGAGTCGCGCATCAACGGCGCAAAGATCTTTGGGGTGAGGCCGGGCTCACCTTTCATGTTCACCATCCCGGCCACAGGCAACCGGCCGATGACCTTCGCAGGTGAAAATCTGCCCGGGGGTCTATATCTGGACGCAAGCACCGGTCAGATCACAGGGACGCTATCGCGCCGGGGTGCATACCTCGTTACCCTGAAGGCTTCGAACTCCCTGGGCGAGGCACGACGGAGCCTGAAAATTGTCTGTGGCGATACGTTGGCACTGACTCCTCACATGGGGTGGAACAGCTGGTACGTGTGGGAGAACCACGTCACCGACAAGATAATCCGCGACGCCGCAGACGCGATGGTGAGCAGCGGCATGATCAATCACGGATACATGTACGTGAATATCGACGACTGCTGGGCGGTGAAGCCCGGATCCAGCGATCCGACGCTGGCCGGCGAACCGCGTGATGCGATGGGCAAGGTAAATCCGAATCAGCGCTTTCCAGACATGAAGGCGCTGACCGATTACATCCATTCCAGGGGACTAAAGGCCGGCATTTATTCCTCACCGGGTCCGAAAACCTGTGCAGGTCACATCGGGGCCTACCAGCACGAACGTCTCGACGTCCAACGCTTTGTCGAGTGGGGATTCGATTTTCTCAAGTACGACTGGTGCTCTTATGACAAGATCGCCAGGGACAAGAGCCCTGCCGAGCTGAAGAAACCTTACTTGCTCATCAGCGGGCTCCTCCGTGAACAGAAGCGCGACATCATCCTAAATCTCTGCCAGTACGGCATGGGTAACGTTTGGGAGTGGGGGAAAGGAGTCGGTGGACACAGCTGGCGAACCGCCGGAGACCTTGGTCAGACGTTCGAGGGAATCGCGGTCGCACTGTTCCGGGACGGCTTCGACGTATATGCGCAGCGGGAGCTCTACAAATACGGCGGCCCGGGGGGCTGGAACGATCCGGATTACCTTTTGCTGGGCTATCTGAGTAACTGGAAGGGCCAGACTGTTCCGACGCCGCTCACCCCCAACGAACAGTACAGCCACGTTTCACTGTGGTGCCTCGTGGCTGCGCCGTTGATTTTCAGCGGCGACATCACCCGCCTCGACGATTTTACCCTCCGCCTGCTCACCAACGATGAGGTGCTCGAGGTGGATCAGGATCCACTGGGACGTCCCGGCAACCGCGTTGCGCGCGAAGCAGGTCTGGAAGTGTGGGCGAAGGATATGGAAGACGGCACAAAGGCAGTAGGGTTATTCAACCGGGGAGACAAGGAAGCCGTCGTGACCGCGAAATGGGCGGACCTCGGCCTTCGCGGCAGGCAGGTCGTCCGTGACCTATGGAGACAGAAGGATTTGGGCTCCTTCGAGGGACAATTCCAAAGTCTCGTGCCGCGCCACGGAGTCGTCCTTGTACGTACGCGCCCCTGGAATTAGGAATCCGATCGAGGAGAGGCTAAGGGCCTGTCAATAAATAACGTTTGCACTTTGGCGCGACCGCCGGGCGGGCAGATGCAAGGCGCCGCGACGCGCACATTCGCGCATCGGGTGAGGCCCGGGAGGGGCCAGAGTAAGTAGCCGGGGGCGCAAGCCCCCGGATAGGATATTGTATAATGTCGAGTCCCGGAAGGGGCGAAAGACTTTTGTATGCTGTGTGTTATTTATCGCCCCTTCAGGGCTCTGATCTTTCTTGACCGTCCCAACCCCGGGCTGCGCTTCGCTTGCACGGGGCTAGTGGCTGGCGCCCCTCCGGGGCGCTTTCCGCGCTGCCAAGGAGTTTCGCGACGGAATAGCGGGCGTCCCATTGCCATCAGGACTTGACGAGGTGAACGTCCCCATCCGAAGTCTGGATTCGGAGCTTGTAGCCACCATTGTTGAGCTTCCCGTTCAAGTGGTTCTTCGATGTGTGATCCTCGCGCGTAACCGGTTGCTCGCAGTCGATGCTTCCGTCACCCGTGCTGACTTCCAGTGTGGCCGCAAAGCCCTCCGGCAGTCGGAGCCTCACATCGCCGTCCCCGGAGCGGATGGACCAGTCTTTTTCCATCTTGGATCCTGTCCTTGCTGTAACATCTATGCGTCCGTCTCCCGACTTGGCCTCCAGTCCCTGAAAGATGCCGTCCAAGAGAATCTTTCCGTCACCGCTGTGAGCGGACACATCTCCACGCGTGCTCTCGATCCGCAGACTTCCGTCTCCGGTCTGGGCTACGATGTGACCGGAGCAATTGTCGACGGTCAGCTCTCCATCACCTGTCGTCGTCTCTATGCGGCCGTCGAATCCGTAGATGGACATGGATCCATCGGAGCTGCGCGCGTCGACGTCGCTTGACTTGGGGGCGCTGATCTCTAAATGAACCAGCACTTCCGGCTCGTTGCCGAAGAAGGCATGCATGGTTCTAGGGTATTTGGCTTCAACCTCGATACGGCTGCCCGACTGCTCGATGCGGACCTGGACGCGCTCGGCGACCTTCGCAGCCTCCGCCTGATTTGCCGCGTTCTTTACTTCCTTAATGACTCCTACGTGCACCCGCCCCGGTGCATCCGCCGTTATCCGGGTTCGTCCGTCAGTGTTTCTGAGAAAAATAGTAGGTCGTTCGGAGACCGTGAAATTGCGTTCGAATGTATCTACGACTTGGGCGCCGAACACTGCCCCGGCACAACCTGACATGATCGCAATCAAAGACGCCAGCCGTGCCAGCCTGCCTGTTGAGAATTCAGTGCGCATGGCTCTCTCCTCTGGTTGCGAATAATGATATACGCAACTATGATCATTGAAGAAAGGAATGTTGTTCCGATCTCTCGCTGCATCACGAGCAGCAACGGGCACTGCTGTGCGCCCGATCAAAAGCGTCTGTTCATCGGTGTCTGGAACCGATAGAATCCTTTCGAGATCAGGGGTTCGCTCAAAAGTCCGGATCATTTCGTACTACTAACGTCCAAATCCTTGCCATTTCAGCAAGGATACACTTGCTTGTCTTTGTACCTTGGCGTCTTTGCGGTGGCTTTTTGGCGAGCCATCGCATGGGCGCAAAGACCGAAGGAACGCGGGGACCCAACTTGGTTGCGGCTATGCCGCTCGCGGAGGTTCGTGGCAGTTCTTTTGTTGATGTCTGTCACGGGGCCTACTCAAGCTGAAATGTGGAGTTTCCTTGCGCGAACCTCGGCTGCAGCTGCGCGGGCTCGGCAGCATCCTCGATTTTCATGTCGATCACAGTGAGGCAATCGATTCCGAAAGAGAGAGTTGGACGTACTGCGCATTTTGTCGCTCTTCGTCACCGCAATTTTCGCCTGCTTTGGTTCGGCCAGCTCGTGTCCTACTCGGGCTCTACCATGCAGACGGCAGCCATTCTCTGGCATGTTTCTCTCCTGGTGCCGGAATACAAGGCGCTTGCCCTCGGCCTGGTGGGACTTGTGCGCCTACTGCCGGTCCTGCTGTTTTCGCTGATCAGTGGAGTTGTCGCCGACGCCTTGGACAGGCGCAAGCTCATGCTCTTGACACAGACCAGCATGGCCGGGCTTGCGGGTCTTCTCGCGCTTCTCACTTTTCGTGGACTGACGGTCGCCTGGCCGGTTTATTTGCTGACCGCGCTCAGCGCGTCGGCCGGTTCCTTCGACAGTCCCGCCCGGCAATCGCTTGTCCCAAACCTGGTGCCCCGCGAGGATCTCCCCAACGCCATCAGTCTGGTCACGATCATGTTCCAAATCGCGTCGGTGGCAGGGCCATCGCTGGCCGGCATTGTAATTGCGTCCCTCGGGGTGGGCTGGGTGTATGCGGTCAATGCACTTTCCTTCCTGGTGGTGATTGTTGCTCTTCTCCTGATGCGCAATGTACCTGCCGTGCGCGGTGCGGAGAAGGGGACCATCACCCTGCGGGCAGCAGCCGAAGGTCTGCGCTTCGTGTTCTCGTCCCCCATGATACGTTCAACAATGTTGCTGGACTTCTACGCCACCTTTTTTTCCTCTGCCAGCGCGCTTCTGCCTATCTTTGCTCAGGAGATTCTACGCGTGGGCGCCAGAGGATACGGGTGGCTGTATGCGGCGCCTTCTATCGGGGCATTGCTTGCGAGTGTTCTAATGGTCCGAGTGGTGGATCGGATCGAGCGGCGCGGGGCCGTCCTGCTCTGGGCGGTCACCCTCTATGGTCTGGCGACGGTTGCCTTCGGGATCTCGAGAGTATTCTGGCTTACCTTTGTTTCTCTCGCACTGACGGGCGCTTCAGATGCTGTCAGCATGGTCCTGCGTAACATCATTCGCCAGCTGGAGACTCCGGATTACCTGCGTGGGCGTATGGTCGGGGTCAACATGGTCTTTTTCATGGGAGGCCCTCAGATGGGGGAACTCGAGGCAGGGCTGGTGGCAAGCTGGCTGGGTGCGCCGTTCTCAGTCATTAGCGGCGGGATAGGCTGCCTGCTGGCTACCGGATGGATCGCATTGAGAACGCCGGCACTGCCTTCCTATCGCCGCAGCGAGGGGGCAGTTCGAGAGAGGTGAACCACGGCCTCTGGGGGCATAAGTGTTGAGTAAGCTGTCATGGCTTTATGAACTTCGTCGTGGACGTCGACTTGGACCCGCACAGCTCGATAGTCCAAGTGCACGACTACACGCCCACGCGAAGTAGCGAAGAGCATGCGCGTCCCGTAGGGACCCTCCGGGACGCAAAATTGCCAAACTACAGCCACTGCCTCTCGCAGTGAGACTCGAAGTGGGCTCCGCCTTTTCTGCGGCGATCCAAGGGCTTCGCGACGGAAACCAATTAGTTTCTGTCGAGAAACTCGATGAATCGCCCGTCAGGTCGGGCCCTGGAGGGGCCCAAGCAAGTAGCCGGGGGCGCAAGCCCCCGGATAGGATATTGCATAATATCGAGCCCCGGCAGGGGCGAAAGGCCTTTGTATGCCATGTGTTATCTGTCGCCCCTTCAGGGCTCTGATCTGTCTTGACAATCCCAACCCCGGGCTGCGCTTCGCTTGCCCGGGGCTGTTGGCTGGCGCCCCTCCGGGGCGCTTTCCGCATGGCCAAGGAGTTTCGCGACAGAAGCTAATTACTCATTGCCGGGCGGCATCATGTGAGCAGGCATCCGTACGGCCACGACCTCGCCGCGGACGCACACCTCGTTCCCAACCGATATCGACGCTGTGACGACGACCTTGCGACCCTTGACTTCCTTCACCGTCCCGCGAATTTCCAATGTCACGCCCAGGGGAGTGGGCCTGAGATATTCCACTTTGAGCGAAGCCGTCACAAAACGCAGCGGCGGCTCCGAATCCATCGCCCGGTTCTCAGCACGATACGCGGCTGCAGCTGCGGTGCCGGTTCCGTGGCAATCGATCAGGGAGGCCAGTAACCCACCGTATACGTAGCCAGGAATCGCTATGTAGCAGGACTTCGGCGTGAACCTGGCCACCGTCTCATCCCCTTCCCAGTAGCTCTTGATCTGGTGGCCGCTGTCGTTAAGACGGCCGCATCCATAGCAGTAGCTGAGTTCGTCAGGGTAATAGTCCTGGAATGCCTTATCACTCATGGTACACCCGTCCCTGTCATTGGGCGCTCCAACCCCCGTCGATCACAACGTCCGTGCCCGTAACAAAACCTGCTGCCTCCGAGCAGAGATAGACTGCGAGGTGCGCCACCTCTTCGGGGAGTCCCCAGCGGCCGACCGGAATTCGGGAAAGGAAGAACTTCGTGAGATCCGGATTGTCCAGCAGAGGCTTGTTGATCTCGGTAGCACACGGTCCGGGGCTGATGCCGTTGACGGTAATCCCTTCCGACGCGAGCTCGAGCGCGAGTGCGCGCGTGAGGCCGAGCAGCCCTGCCTTACTTGCAGCGTAGGCTGTACGGTCCGGCAGCGCGACGTGGCTCATCATGGAGGTCATATTGATAATACGACCGTAGCCTTGTCCCTTCATGTGCGGAACGAAGGAGCGGCACATGAGGAATACGCTTGTCAGATTGGTTTGAAGCACGCGATTCCACTCTAAGAGCGTGAAGTCGGTCAGCGGCTTGCGCAGGTTGATGCCGGCATTGTTGACTAGGATCTGCAGGTGTCCAATCCTCTCGATGACCGCACTCTCAAGTGCCCGAACCTGCGCCTCGTCCGTGACATCAGCAGGGTAAGCCCGCGCGCACCCATCGTGCAGACGGATTTCATCAACCGTTTGAGCCAGCAATTTTTCGTCCCTCGAGACCAGAGCCAAGTGAGCCCCGGCTTCGGCGAGGGCAAAGGCCACGGCTTTGCCGAGCCCCTTGCTTGCACCAGTGACCAGCGCCGTCTTTCCTTTCAGTCCCATTTCCGGTACCTCAGTCATATTTTAGCGTCCCCATGAGGGATGGTGGAAACCCCTCGCCTTCAGGCGAGGCCTAGAGTGGCGAAGTCGACGCAGTCGACTAGAAAAAAATGTCTCGCCCTCACAGGGCTCTCCAAATGAGGGCTCACAAACCTAGGGCTGGCGCCCTGGGCTCATCTGTTTCGCCGCCTCGCGGCTCCGGAATCCAAGCCCCGCGCCAGGAAAGCCCAGGGCGCTAGCCCTGGACATAGGCATCGAATAGCAAAAAGAGTCCTGAAGGGGCGAGACAAGTAGACCATCACGAGTCGCTTCCAGGCGACGCGGCACAAACCCCTCGCCTTCCAGGCGAGGGTGGTTTGTCCTATGCATTCTCCGTCCATATCACCATGGCCCACATCGAAAGACTCACACAGGAGCAAATGGTGAGTCCGGTGACGACGGATAGTCTTATAATAAGTGTCAACTCATCGCTCTGGGCGGAAAATGCGACGGATTTTGTTGACATCGCTTCTGGCATTGGCCGCTGCCTGGGACGGCGCTTCATCCGGAGAGCGCTTGTACCGTCTGATCGGAACGATCCTTCGGGAGGATGGAGAGCCGTTCAAGAACGCAGTCCCTGAATTGTTTCTGCAGGGTGCGGTCAGGCCCTACTCAGCTCGGACTCAGGCCGGACCGGACGGCAGGTTCACCTTCAAAAAACTGCCTGCCGGAACGTACACCCTGATCGTCGAAGTTCCCCGTGCTGGTGGAATGCGAAAAACGGTCGAGGTCGGGCCAAGCTTCGCTGACTCGGGTGGAAGTGTGTTCCTCACCGTCAGATTCGACCGGACGGAACGGATCGAAAAGAAGTCGCTGGTGTCTGCAGCCGAACTGGGTATACCTGATGAGGCTAGGACGGAATATAGAAAAGCAGATGATTGCCTGTCCCGCAGTGACGTAAACGGAGCCATCAAGCGTCTCAAGAAGGCGATCGAAATAGCGCCGCAGTTTGCTGCCGCCTGGAATCACCTGGGTACGATCGCTTATCAGTCCAGACAGTATCCGCAAGCCGAGCAATACTTCCGCGAGGCGCTCAAGCGCGATCCGGATGCGTATAGCCCGCTGGTCAATCTGGGCGGTGCGCTTCTCTCCCAGGCTAAAATCGAAGAGTCGCTCTCAGTCAATGAGCAGGCCGCCAAGCTTAAGCCCGATGATCCGCTGGCTCAATCACAGTTGGGCCAGAGCTACTATTTTTCAGGCCGGCTTGACGAAGCCGAAGGGCATCTGAAGCTGGCCAAAAAGCTGGATCCCAGCCATTATTCGTGCCCCCAACTCGTTCTGGTTGAAATCTACGCGCGCAGGAATCAGTTGCCGTCCGCGATCGCGGAGATAGAGGAGTTCTTGAAGCTGCACCCAGATTCGCCCTTGGTGCCGCGCATGCAGAAGGCGCTGGCGGATGCACGTGCCCGGCTCCCTGGAAGGCCGTGACGGGAAAAAATCCGCCACAAAATTCACGAATTACACGAACTATCAGCTTACAGATTATTTCGTACTACAAACTACAGATCCTTGCCGTTTCAGCAAGGATACGGTTGACTGTCTTTGCGACTTGGCGTCTTTGCGGTTGCTTTTTAAATAGCCACCGCCAAGGCGCGAAGACGCGAAGCAACGCCAGAGTCCTTTGGTTGCGACCATGCTGGACGAGTAATTCGTGAAATTCCCGGCAGATCTGCTACCGCACACTTGAGAGCTTCACCCAGCGCTTTTCCCGCGCGGAGATCATCGCGGATTCCAGAACGCGCTGTGTCTGATATGCGTCTTCGAAGTCCGGTATCGGTACTGTCGGGTCTTGGCCTGCCAGGACGCGTAGCATGTCGTAGGCCTGGTTGACGAATCCGTGTTCGTAACCTATCAGGTGGGCATCGGGCCACCACGAAGCCACGTAGGGGTGATCGGCGCCGTGTGTGACCATGATGTTGGTCCAGCCCTGTGTCGCCCGCTCGCTTGTAGCATCGTAGAAGTCGAGTTCGTTCATCCGTTCAAAATCGAAGCGTAGAGAGCCCTTTGTGCCGTTTATCTCGAAATGATTGCGGTTCTGATTGCCGGTTGCCTGTCGTGCGGCTTCGTAACTGGCCACTGCCCCACCTGAAAAACGAGCCAGAAATAAGACCGTGTCGTCGACGGTAACCTTGCCCTTGTGCGAGGAAGCCTTCAGACCGGCCGCAATTCCTCCGGCTGCGGTCCCGGCCATCCGGTTGCGTTCGTAAATAAAGGTTTCCGCTATGGCGCCGCAGATTTCCGTGATTTCCTGGCCCGTGACGAAGCGCGTCATGTCGACGATGTGCGCGTTGAGATCGCCGTTGGCGCCGCTGCCTGAATATCTCTTGTCAAAGCGCCAGGTGAGCGGGACTTCCGGTCCGGCCCAATCCTGCAGATAAGAGGCGCGGACGTGGCGTATCTCGCCGATCCTTCCTTTCTTCACAAGCTGGTGCGCGAGCGCGATGGCCGGCACGCGGCGGTAGTTGTACCAGACAAAGGTCTTTACCCCGGCCTTTTTTGCCGCCACATACATTTCGCGTGCCTGCTTGAGTGTCCCGGCGATCGGCTTTTCGCAGGACACGTGCTTGCCCGCCTTTATGGCTTCCATGGCCACCGGAGCGTGCATGTAGTTCGGCGTGACCACATCCACCAGGTCGATCTCAGGCGTATGAACCAGCTTTTTCCAATTAGTCGAGAAGTTCAGCCAACCCCAATTGGCGGCGAAAGTCACGGGATTCTCCACCTCCTGCCCGTAAACGGTGTGCATCACCGGTTTCATGGGCACTTTGAAGAATTTGACCACCTGTCCCCAGGCGTTGGAGTGAGTGCGGCCCATGAATCCCTGACCGATCAGCGCAACGTTTAATTGTCCGACACCCGGCATGAGCAGCTCCTTTCTGGATAAGACGACCTGACTCATCAAATATGTTTCTCGACGCCAGGGAGAATATAACCGAAGTTCGGAGCTACGTAATCCCCGAATTCATGCCGGCAAGCATCTCGTTCCCGAGTTCGTGCAACCAGACGAATAGGTGTGCGCAGAATCAACCGCACAATCGGCACCTAAGAAAAGCACCTGTGGCGATGGTCATCAGACCCCCGCACATGATTACATTCTGTGCCAAAACGTGACCTTGTTCTGCGCGAGCCAATAGATTCTCAGCGGGACACAATCGGCAGTTCCACATTTGAGGGGTATTGCCGGGAGCGGTAGATCCGCTGGGTTGCCTTCTGAAAGTCCTCGAGTCCCGCTTGAAAGATATTCGGGACAAATTTCTGCGGATTCCTGTCTATCAGCGGAAACCACGAGCTCTGCACCTGGACCATGATTCGATGTCCCTTCTGGAACGTGTGATCATTCGTGTGCAGATCAATGTTGAACTCGACCGGTTGACCCGGCACGAGCGGCTCGGGCCTCTCGAAGCTTTTACGGAATTTCCCGCGAAACACCTCGTTGGCGATCATCAGCTGATAGCCTGCCATTTTTGTATCGCTCGGATAGGTTTCCGGGTAGACGTCTATCAGCTTCACGATCCAGTCGCTGTCGCTCCCGGTTGTCGAAGCAAACAAATGGGCGATGATGTCTCCGGCAACCGTGAGATCGTCCGCCAGCGGCTGGGTTGACCAGCCAAACGTATCCGGGCGGAGATAGACAAACCTCTGGTCTTCCACCAGCCAGGTGGACCAGGTGCTCCCGGGACCATAGGTCGCCTGAATGGGACGCTGCCGATAGGGGACCGGGTGATCCGGATCGGAGAGATAGCTATCGAATGCGTCCAGTGCGCTCCCGGAGGGAAGTTCGAAGGAAAGCTCTCTGTCTGCCTGGAAATATAGCTTCCGCATCGTGACCCCACGCTGCGGAGGCCAGGAATCCCACGATTTCCACTGGTTCGATCCGGTCTCAAAGGTGAGTGCCTCATTCAGAGGAAGGTTCCCTTTTCCCTTCAGCCAGAAGACGAACCACGGCTTCTGGACTTTTTCACGAAAGTACGCGCCGGTCTCAGTGCCAAACTGGACGGGACCGAGGCGGGAGCCGTCGCTGCGGGACCAGCCCCCGTGGTTCCATGGGCCCACGGCGAGGTAGTTCATGTGATCGCTGTCGTTCTTCTCGAGCAACTCGTAGATTTTCATCGGTCCGTAGAAATCTTCCTGGTCCCACCAGCCGGCCACGTTCAGATTCGGCACCGTCAGCTTCAGATCCTTCAGATAACGCGGGAATGCCTGCTTCTGCCAGAATTCATCATAATTCGGGTGGGCAACAAAGTTGTTCCAAGTGGGTATCGTCTCATGAAAGTGGACCTGGTTGACGTTGGAGAGCGGCCCCAACCGCAGATACCACTCGAATGTATCGGCGACATCGAAGGGAAACAGGTAGTTGGTCTTGTTTGTTTCCATTTCGGCGGCATATTCGAACCCGTAGCTCAGACGAAACGCACCATTGTGATGAAAATCGTCGCCCATGAACATGTCGGCCGGGGACGCCTGCTCGGAAGCGGCTTTCAGCGCCGGATGCGGCTCGAGCAGCCCCATCATAGTCAGCCATCCGCCATAGGAGATGCCGAGAAGTCCGGAGCGGCCGTTGTTTTTGGGGATGTTCCTGACCAGCCATTCGATCGTGTCGTAAGTGTCGGTGCCCTCGTCGATGGACTTCGGGTTAGCCCGATCACGCGGCGGCCGTTGCATCACAAATTGTCCCTCGGACTGGAAGCGTCCGCGTATGTCCTGAAAGACAAAAATGAAGCCCTCCGGGGCAAGTTCGCGGTAGATGCCGAAAATGCGAGAGAAACCGCGGGCATCATCGTTGATGCCGTAGGGGGTTCTTGTGATCAGGAACGGGAATGGCTCGGCGGTCCGTTTCGGCACGCATATCTCCGTGTGCAGGCGAACGCCATCCCGCATCGGGATCATCACTTCGGTCTTGTCAAACAGCTGTGACGGATCCGGCGCGTCTTGTCCCTGACCGGGTCGGTGCGAGAAAGGAATGATGTTTATGACGGAGAGCAGAATCAGGATGATGCTTGTCTTGATCGCCTTCATTTCTGCCACCTCAGGGTGCAATAGTGTCAGGCCTCGACAATTTCAGTTTGCCACCGGATCCCGCCATCGCCGGAAATCGTCGCGCGCAGGTTGAGATTTTCAAGGACCGACACCACTCTCAGAAACGGAGCTTACGGCCGATGATGCACTTCACCACCCAATGCTGGCTGGTTCCTGTCAGGCCGCGGCCTACGCCGAAGTTAAATTCCCAGTCGGGGGAAGTGTTGAGATCGAGAGTCGGGAAAATCAGATGGTGCTGATCATGAAGAGTGTCGATGCTTGCCACCGGACCGGTCTCGGCGTAGTACTCGAGACCCGGCTCGAGCAATTTTGTGATCTTGTAGGATGCCTTTACTGCCGGTTCCATGCCGAAGCCTCGGTGCGCATCTTCGCCCCTGAAAGACTTGGTAAAATCGGGATTGACAGCAAGGTACAGCTTCCCCAGTTCCTTTTCGAGAATCGGGCGGATCTCCATCGAGATGGTGTTAGTGTCGAATTGATGCTTGGTGAAATCCACCTCGGTGCTCACACTAAACCGGAACGGCAGGCGGATGCTCTCCGCCAAACGGAACCTCGACCGGATGCGCGCGC
>DASQID010000412.1:0-9737 GCA_035631775.1 Acidobacteriota bacterium | reverse complement strand
CAATTAAAGGAGCGCGCGGATCAGGAGGCTATCAGGGTTTTCCAGGAGAACCTCGCCAATCTCCTGCTCTCTCCCCCGGCGGGTCGGATGGTAGTCGCCGGTCTGGACATGGTTAAGAGTGGGGAGTGCACGCTGGCTGTGGTCGATGAGGCAGGCAAGTTCCTGGAGAGTTGTGTCGTCCGTTTCGCCCCTCCGAGGATTCTGCCTGCCCGGAATCCGCAGAACGCGAAGATTGCGAAATCTACTGCAGCCGCGCCCAAGGCCGCCGAACACGTGGAGCCTCAATCAACCGGGCCAGAGGCCGTCACCGAGGCTGCCAGGGTAGATGAGCCACCGGAAACCGCGCCGCTGAGAGCGCCGGCTGAGGCCGCCGACGTCGCAATGGCCGGATCGGACGTCCCCAATGCAGAGGCCGTTCCCGAAGCAGAGACAGCTGCTGGTTCGACAGATATTAGGACCGACCTGGATGCCCCCGCGGTGACCTCGCCCGAGACCGAGCCGGCAGCGATTGTGGCAGCGGTGCCTGAACCCGCTGTCGGGGAGAGCCCGGATTCCGAATCCGTGGACACCCCAGTTTCTCAAGCCCCTTCCACACCCGAAAGTGCCACAGCTTTGGAGGGAATTTCTGATCCGAATCCTGCATCGCCGGGTGAACCCTCACAGGTAATTGAACCGGCCGCAGAGACCTCCGAACCCTCGTCTGTTCCGGAGGCCTCTGCTGCAAGTCCTGTTGCGGATTCGATACCATCGGAAGCTGCGATCGACGTCAACCCACCGGTGGCTGCCGCGCCGCCGACGTTACCACCTGAGACTCCAGCCGTAGACTATATGGCTATGGCCCGAACTTCGATTCTAGGCCTCGTTGCCAAACACTCGGTCAAGGCAATCGCAATCGGATCAGGAACGGGCGCACGTGAGTTGGAAGCCACACTGAGGCAGATCCTTGCCGATGAAAAGATTGAGGACATCCTGGTGGCAGCGGTCAACGACGCGGGCATAGCCGTGTACTCTTCGTCTCGCGTGGCGCGGGAGGAGCTGCCGGACCTGACCGTCTCTGCCCGCTGCGCCGTGAGCCTGGCTCGACGGCTGCAGGATCCACTGGCTGAAATGGTCAAGATCGACCCAAAGCTCATCGGCGTTGGACAGTATCAACATGACGTCGACCAGAAGGAACTCCACCGCGGCCTGCTGCAGACAGTGCAGTCCTGCGTCAACAAGGTTGGAGTGGATCTCAACACGGCCGGCCACTCGCTGCTGCGCTATGTGTCAGGTCTGAACGACCGGTTGGCCCACAGGATCGTCGGCACTTGCACTGCCAGCCCCTTCCCTTCGCGTCATGCCCTCCTCACCGTTCCAGGGTTCGACTCGGCAGCATTCGAACAGGCTGCCGGCTTCCTCCGCATACGGGGAGGAGAGAATCCGCTGGATGCCACTGCGGTCCATCCTGAACGCTACCCGATCGTCGAAAGAATGGCCGCCACACTGGGGATCGGCGTTTCGGATCTTATCGGTAACAGGGAACGGATTTCATCCCTTAAGCTGGAGGAGTTCGTGGACGAAGGCATTGGTCTTCCGACACTGCACGATATCCGGGAAGAACTCCTCAGACCCGGTCGCGATCCACGTAAGACCTTCGCCCTTCCGAAGTTCCGATCAGATGTGAAGGACTTGAGCGACTTGAAGAAGGGCATGACCCTTGAAGGCACGGTCACCAATGTAACGAACTTCGGCGCCTTCGTGGATATCGGTGTACACCAGGACGGTCTCGTACACCTCAGTCAAATGTCAAACCGTTTCATCCGCGATCCCAGGGAGGCAGTCAAGGTCGGGGACGTGGTCCAAGTCAAAGTAATCTCGGTGGAAGCGGAAACTAAGCGCATAGGTCTGTCCATGAAGGCACTGATGTCTTCCGGAAGACGCCGCCGGAAGGTGCACAAGCCTGGGGCGAGACCACCACAAGCCGAAGGAGTCCATAAGACCGGCGAGCGCACTCCAGCCGTCACAGCCGCCGATCCATCCAGGAATGCTCCTCCTCCCGGACCGGAACGGGGCCGAAGGCGTGAAGGTGAGCACAGCCGGCCCAGGAGAAGAGACGATCGCCGGGCTGAAAGGCCCCCCCGCACAGCTGCGCCGGAAACCAAATCTCAGGCGCCTGAGCCTTCGCTCCAGGAAAAGATCGCCATCCTTCAATCAAAATTCCGTGGCATCAATTGAAGGCCTGCCACGAATTTCGCGAATTACCCGGTGCAACCAAAGCCGCAACCAATCGCGGTCTTCGAGAATCTTGGCGCACTTTGAGTCTTGGGGGCCGTGAAAAGGTGCCGGTGGCCTGCTTTTTTCGTGCTAAAATGGCTTGGCTGTAGGATTAGCGGCTGACGAGCAGTTGTCTTAGAGGCAGACTGGCATCATCCTGAAGGAGCTTGGTGCAATGCGCCAATCGGAATATCTTGATATTCTCTGCAATACTGCTGACGGTGTCTTCATTGTCGATGCAAATCAGAGGATTGTCCGCTGGAACAAAGGTGCGGAGCGAATTCTCAAATACTCCGAATCCGAGGTTCTGAATCACGACTGCTATCGGGTCATGGCCGGCAGGGTGCGCTCCGACAAACTCTGGTGCCACTCAAACTGTAAAGTCCAGTCCTGCCTCGCGAAGGGGAGCCCGGTGGAGAATTTCGACCTGCTCACCCGCACCAACGAGGGCGAACCGGTGTGGCTGAACATCAGCATCCTCTCACCATCCAACGGCGACGAGCGGTATACCGCTCACTTGTTACGTGACGTCACTCGGGAAAGAACCGCTGGAGAAGCCATTGAACAGTTTCTAGTAGCGCTGGGTTTGAAAGGATCCGCGACGGGGAGGCGTCCATTAATTCCGGCAAAGAGCTCCCCGGCGGGGATTCCGCCGACTCTCTCGACTCGCGAAGTGGAAGTATTAAAGTTGCTGGCCGAAGGGCTCTCCACCAAGGTCTTAGCCCAACGCCTGAACATCAGTCACTTCACGGCACGCAATCATATTCAAAACATTCTCGTGAAACTGGATCTCCACAGTAAGGCGCAGGCGGTCTCCTACGCCTTTAAACAGGGAATCATCTGAGCACTTGCACTTTTTACCTGAACTAGAGGGTTTTCCGCAAAGCAGCTATAATCTGCCAAATTTACCTTCGATGCGGCTGTGGCCAAGAACGTCATTAGTGCGTGCTGTCGAAAGTCGGTCACCGTTCCAGTGAGTTCTTCAAATCCGAGACGCACGCTCTGTCCTGACCCAACTTTCACCTGGTACGAAACATGAACAGAAAAGTGCCGAGCTTGACTGTCTTTCTTTTCGCTTTCGCGGGTTGCATCGTCCTCTCTATCAATCCTCATCTCAGCACATTCCTTCGGGCAAACCCGGGCATCCAGGCCCAAAGTGCTGCTCCACGGGATGTGCCTAATCAGGTATTGCGATTGAACAACCGCGGTGCAGCCGAGCTCGAGAAGTTCGACTATCGACTGGCAGCGGAGCAGTTTCTCAAAGCAGTCGGTCTCAGCCCGGACTTTGTGCCCGCTCGGATCAACCTGGGCATTGCACATTACTATGAATCCAATTATCCAAAGGCGATTGAGGCTCTGAAAGCCGCCCTCAAGATGCAACCCGCGGAGCCTCACGCCCACTTCGTGCTGGGGCTGATGTACAACAAAGACAACAGGCGAGAGGAAGCACTGAGAGAATTCCGGGCTGTCCTTGCTGTCTACCCGGAGGATACGGCAACAAACTACAATCTCGGCCTCACAACACTTCGCGGCCGGGACTACGAGGAGGCCATTCGGTATTTCCAGCAGGTACTGGACGTCGAACCAAGGCACCTCGCCGCACTCTACAACCTCGGCCAAGCATATATGCGCGCCGGCCGGCGGGAGGACGCCCAGCAAATGATGGCAAGGCTCAAAGCTCTGAGAGGCGAGGAGCAGGCAGGAAGCCCCATGGGCTCCATGGGTTCGCAATATGGCGATGAAGGGCGGTTCGCGTTGGCGGTCACTGAATATGGCTTCGCCGGGGCGACTGCGGCAGTCGGAAAGCCGGGCGTCCGCTTTGTCGATGTCACCGCAGGCGCCGGCATTCGCTTCACGCACGCCGGCCCGGGCCCGGAAATTGCCGCCGGCGTTCTCTCGAGGGAGTTGAAGGCATCTGAATACTCCAAAGAGTGGGCCGAAAAGAATCTCGTTCCTGCACTCGGCTCCGGTGCCGCATTTCTCGACTACAACCTTGACGGTAAAATGGACTTGTTTCTGGTCAACTGCGGGAGTCGGAGCGCCCTCTATCGGAATAACGGCGACGGCACATTCACCGATGTGACGGAAGAGGCCGGGCTGGGTGCCGTGGGATTGGGAATGGGAGTCGCAGTCGGCGACTACGACAACGACGGCTATCCCGACCTCTACATCACCAACTACGGGCGCAATGTGCTCTATCACAACGAGAAGAACGGCAAGTTCAAGAACGTTACGGCTGAAGCCGGTGTGGGTGGTTCCGACACCAAGTGGAGCCTCAGCGCAGTATTTTTCGACTACGATCACGACGGAGACCTCGATCTCCTCGTTACAAACTTCGTGGACTTGAACGCGCCTCCGCACAAGGACGGCTTCCGATTTCCAGATGACTTTGCGGGGCAGGGCAACACTCTCTTCCGCAACAACGGTAACGGCACGTTCACCGACGTCACGGAGCAGGCAAAGATCGCAAACCCGGGGGACAAGAGCACGGCGGCAGTCTTCACAGACTACAATGAGAGTCGCGACATCGACTTTCTCGTGGCGAACTACGATGCCTCGGCAAAGCTGTACAGCAACAACCGCGACGGATCATTCACAGATGTGTCCGATAGAACCAAAGCTGCCGGACCCCACTCGTTTTTTGGAATCGCCGCTGCGGATCTCAACGGTGACGGATTCACGGATTTCTTTTTCCCAATCATGGAGAGTGGCGGAGCAGGCTGGCTCTTGGAAAACCAAAGTGGCCGCTCTTTCACTGCCGCGAGAATCGTTCCCAAGGGCATGTCTTCGACTACGGACCGGGTGCGTAGGGGTTGGGCCGCAAGCTTTATGGACTATGACAACGATGGTCTCTTGGACATATTTGAGGTTGCAGATCGGTGCTATTTGCTGAGAAACCTCGGGAGGGGCCAGTTCGAAGACGCTTCTGCGGATGCGGGATTGGCAGCCTTGCACATCGAATCCCCGAGAAGCATTGCAGTCGGAGATTATGACGGGGATGGGGACCTGGACGTCTTAGTCACCAACTGCGGCGGCCGCCCCTACCTGCTACGCAATGAAGGAGGGAACCGCAACCACTACCTCAAGTTGAGTCTCGCTGCGCTGAACGACAACAAAGCCGGCATCGGCTCAAAAGTCGAGATCCGCGCCGGTGCCATGCGGCAGAAACTCGAGGTCAACGGCTATCCCGGGTATCTTTCCCAGGGAAATCCGGAGCTCATATTCGGGCTGGGGAAGCAGGTTGCCGTGGATTCCCTTAAAATTTTGTGGCCCACGGGCGTGCTGCAGGCGGAGATCGACCCCAAAATCAATAATCTCCTCCAAATCCACCAGATTGACCGCAAGGGAACCTCGTGCCCCATACTCTATGCGTGGGACGGCAGCGGCTACAGATTCGTGACCGACTTCCTGGGAGGAAGCGCCTTTGGAAGCCTCGAAGCCCCAGGCCATTACAACGAGACGGACACAGATGAGTACATCCTTGTCGACTCCACGCAGCTGAAGGCCAAGGATGGTTTCTACTCGCTGAAGATGAATGATCAGCTCGAGGAGGTCATGTTTATCGACCAGGCCCGACTTCTTGCCATCGACCACCCATCGGATATCCGTATCTTTCCGAATGAGAGGCTCATGCCCGCCTCCCCGTTCCCTGAGTTCCGCATCTATCAGATGAAGGATTCCAGGACGCCGATAAAAGCGACCGATGACCACGGCAACGACATCTTGCCCGCTATCAGCAGCATCGACCGCAAGTATCCGAGCGCTTTCAAGCTCCTGCCTTTCAAAGGCTATGCGGAGGAACATTCCATCACTCTCGATCTGGGAGATCTTTCCTCAGCCCGCAAGGTCCTCCTGCTGATGAACGCCTGGATTGACTATGCCGATTCCACCTCCAACCTGGCTGCGTCGCAGGCTGGAGTTCACCTCATCCCACCTTACCTGCAGGTGCCTGACGAAAGCGGATCATGGAGAACGGTGATTGCAGACATGGGCTTTCCCGCGGGGCTGCCCAAGACCATGACGGTTGATCTCACCGGCAAGTTCCTGAGCAGGAGAGATTTCAGGATCAGGATTGTCACCAGCATGAGGATCTATTGGGACCAGATCCTCGTGGACACCCACGACGAGAAGGCCCCTCTCAGAATTGTAACCCTCGACGCCGCGAGTGCGACGCTCGGTTGGGGAGGATATCCGCAGGAGTACAGCCCCGACGGGAAGAAACCGATGCTGTACGACTACAGCAGACGGGAGCAGTCATCCCCCTGGAAAAGCCACGTGGGAAACTACACCAGGTACGGCGACGTTACACCGCTCGTCAGGAGCAAGGATGACATGTATGTTGTGATGCATCACGGGGACGAGATCACACTCAACTTCGACGGGCGGGACCTCCCGTCGCCGCCTGAGGGCTGGTCAAGGACTTTCCTCGTCTATGCGGACGGATTTGGCAAGGACATGGATCTGAACTCCGCTTATCCTGACACCGTGGGGCCACTGCCCTATCACGGCATGTCCGGTTATCCCATGGCGGCACCTTATCCGAATGACACGGCGCACCGCGACTATCTGCGGGAATACAACACGCGCAAGATATTGCACGTTTTTTGGAGGCTCGGCTTCGGAAGCCGAAACGGTGACTGAAGATTTACGATTAACGATTTACGATTTACGATTGAATCCTCCTGAGTAATTCGTCGTCTCTCCGCCTTCTTTCAATCGTCAATCGTAAATCGTCAATTCGAAGAGGTGACCATGAGGCTCGCGAGGGTGGCGCTGCTGTTTTCTCTATTCCTGGCGTTTGCCTTCCGCCAGGAAAAAGTCGATCTACCCGTCTTCACGGACGTCACGAAGCAATCGGGAATCACATTCAACCACTCCCTGGGAGACGACGAGATCAGCTCGATCCTCGAAGCTACCGGTTCCGGATGCGCTTTTCTTGACTACGACGGCGACGGATTAATGGATATCTACGCGGTCAACGGCAAATACCTGGAGGGAATCAGTGATCCCGACTCGCGCTTCAAAGGCATTCTCACTACCAGCCGGCTCTATCGCAACAGGGGAGACGGCAAGTTTGAAGATGTCACAGAGAAGGCAGGCGTGGCCGCGTCCGGCTATGGGATGGGGGTTGCCGTCGGCGACTATGACAACGACGGTCACCCCGACATCTATGTGACCAACTACGGCAAGAACATTCTGTATCACAACAACGGGGACGGCACATTCAGCGACGTGACCGAGAAAGCAGGCGTGGCCTGCGGCCAGTGGAGCACAGGTGCAGTCTGGATCGATTACGACAAAGATGGCTACCTGGATCTTTTCGTCGGCAACTATCTCGAGTTCGATCCCAAATATCGGCTGTACTACGAAGCCGACGTCTATCCGGGACCACTTTCTTATCCCGGCCAGCTTTCGATGCTTTACCGCAATAATCACGACGGCACATTTACAGACGTCAGCCAAAAGGCCGGCATCACAAAAAAGGGCCGAGCAATGGGAGTTCTGACGGCGGACTATGACGACGACGGCTGGCCGGACATCTTCGTGGCTAACGACGCCATGCAAAATTACATGTACCACAACAACGGCAACGGCACATTCACCGAGGTCGGCATTGAATGCGGGGTGGCATTCGGCCAGCACGGCAATTCGGTCGCCTCGATGGGAGGCGACTTCGCCGACATCGACGGCGACGGAAGGCTCGATCTGATTGTCCCTGCCATGAACTACATCGGCGTCTTCAGGAACTTGGGCCACGGGCTCTTCGAGGAGAGCTCGGTGCCCACCGGAGTGGCGAAGGTAAGCGCGCAGTTCTGGTCGTGGGGCGGCGATCTCCTGGATTACGACAACGACGGGCACCAGGATCTGCTCATCGTCAATGGGGACGGCCACCGCCTCTCGGAAAAACAGGAGCAGCTTCTGATGAGAAATGAGGCGGCCCCGGACGGCCAGCGTGTCTTTGTCGATGTTTCGAGGTCCTCTGGTCCGTTCTTCGATTCCCGGTTTGTCGCTCGCGGCCTCGCAACCGGCGACTTCGACAATGACGGAGACCTCGACTTCTTCGTTCTGAACATCGATCAGCCCTCCTTACTGCTCCGCAACGACGGCGGCAACCAACACAACTGGATCACGTTCAAACTCGCAGGCACGAGAAGTAATCGAGACGGGATCGGCGCCAGGGTGACCGTTAGGGCGGGCGATTTGACCCAGGTCGACGAAAAGATGTCCGCGAGCAGCTATCTCTCCCAGAATGATCCCAGAGTGCATTTCGGTTTGGGTAAGGCCGGGAAGATCGATGAGGTCACCGTCAAGTGGCCCAGTGGAAAAGTCCAGAGATTCAGGGACCTCAAAGTGAATCAGTTTCTCACGGTAACCGAGCCCTGAGCAGCACTCCCGGTGTTTGGCCCTGAGTGGGACTTTCGAGCTGCCTGGCCGACCAGGACACCTGGCACGCCAAGGAATGGAGCGAATCCGTTCCAGAGGCCTGCGAAGAGTCAGTCATGATTTCAGTAAAGCCTACACGTCGCATACCCTGGGCCATCGTATTGATCTTTCTGGGACTCTCCCTCGGTATCACGGCGATGGGCTATCGCTTTTACTTGAGCGACAAATCCGAGATCAAAAATAAAATTCAGCAGGATCTTTCAGCAATTGCAGACCTCAAGGCAAACCTCATCATGGCGTGGCGCAAAGAGCGATTGGCCGATGCCATAGTCATCCGCAACTCCCAGCAGGTGGCATTACAGGTTCAAGGCTACTTGAACGATCCAACCGATGCCGGCGTGGCGCAGTCGCTCCTCGCCTACATGACAGTACTCAAAGATCAAAACGGATATGCCAGTGTTCTCCTTCTCGACACCGCGCAAAGGCTTCGGCTGGCAACTCTCGGCGATGAGGAGAGCGGCGGCTGCGACCAGCTGTACTTTGCCGCTACTCTCAATTCCAGGGAAGTAAAGTTCTCAGATCTGTATCGCAGGGAACCTCAGGGGAGGATTCGCCTTGATCTATACATTCCAATCCTCCTGAATGCCCGTGGGGGATGGACCGTCATCGGGATCATGGTACTCAGGATAGATCCCTATCGATTCCTGTATCCGATTGTTCAATCCTGGCCCACTCCGAGTCGCTCAGCCGAGTCCCTGATTGTGCGACAGGACGGGGAACGAGTGCTTTTCCTCAGCGAGTTGCGTCACAGGAAAAACAGCGCACTGTCTTTTTCGCTGCCTATCAATACGCCGGAGCTGCCGGAGGCCGTCGTGGTGCACGGCAATGCCGGGGTAATGGAGGGCGTCGACTACCGCGGGGTACCCGTGGTGGCAGCGCTGCGCACCATCCCTGGAACCCCCTGGTATCTTGTGGCCAAGGTTGACTCCTCGGAAATCTTCACACCCATCCGAGAGCGTGCCTGGGTTGTCGCCATTGTGACGACTCTCCTGATCGTGATTGCCGCCATCGGAGTGGGGTTCTGGTGGAAACACGAGGCC
>DASQID010000411.1:0-4424 GCA_035631775.1 Acidobacteriota bacterium | reverse complement strand
TTCATCATGACCCAAGGGTACACGTTGCTTGAAGGAGCCTGGGACATTTCTGCTGCGCAAACCGGTTTTGCGGTGCCCTTCCCCGTCGCCGTGAATCCAGACGGATCGGTCATTACGGGGATCGCGCTCGAAGAATTCGTTGTCGACAAGAGTTCAAAGCCTGCCACCGAGCCTCTAAATTACCCCGCCTCGACAGCCGACAAGTCGCAAGCAACCCTCACGGTACGCGAGAACTACGGCGACGCTCCGACTGTGATCCCGTCATCCGGTTGGGACTACACCGACTCGACACTCACTGCGATAAAGCTCACTTCCGGCCCATTCGGCGGCTCCGGTTCGTTCGGACCGACAGCGCTTTACGAATTCACATATACGGCTAAAAACCCGGTCCTCGCCGGGCTTGGCTTCGCCGCATTGCGCGATCTCGCCGGCTTCCTGCGGAAAGCGCAGACGGACGACTTCGGTGCTCCTAATCCGCTCGCCGGCGACGTGCAGGCCATCTACACGACCTGTTACTCCCAGCCCTGCCGCACCATGCACGATTTCGTGAGGCTCGGGTTCAATGAAGCAGAATACGTCCACAACAAAAACGGCAACGGCGGCGCCGGACACCAGCACGAAAAGGTCTTCGACGGTGTCCTGAATTTGGTCGGCGGGGGCAACGGCATCTACATGAACTACCGATTCGCTCAGCCCTCCAGGACACACCGTCAGCACATTGGGCGCTGGTATCCCGAGTTTCAGTTCCCGTGGGCCAACCATATAACCCACGATCGCGTTACGCAGCAGAGCGCCGGCCGGCTCGATGCCTGCCAAAGGACCGATACCTGTCCTAAGATCATCGAACTCAATTCAGAAAACGAATACTGGTCCAAGGGCGGCTCGCTGCTGACCACCGACACGGACGGCAACGATCTGCAGCTCGACAATACTCCAAACGTACGCTATTACCTGTTGTCAAGTCTGCCTCATGCCGCGGGGAGCGCCGCCGGCAACTGTCAGCAACCCCAGAACCCGCTGACCCCAAGACCGGTGTTGCGTGCCCTCCTCGTTGATTTGGACGATTGGGTCACTAATGGGATGCCGCCACCCGACAACCGCGTACCGCAGCGCGCCGACGGAAGCCTCGTGCCTTCGCTGCCGCAGTCGGGCATGGGCTTTCCCGACATCCCTGGGGTCAACTACAACGGCATTCTCCACACGGGCGACCTCTACGACTACGGTCCTCAGTTCGCCCAGGGGATCCTCAGCATCCTGCCGCCAATCGACATAGGTACGCCCTATCCTGTTTTCGTTCCTAAGACGGATGGTGACGGCAACGACATCGCGGGAATCCGCTTGCCCGATGTCTCTGTTCCGCTCGCGACCTATACCGGTTGGGCTCTGCGCGCGTCCGCCCCTGGTGATCCGGTTCCCATCGTCGACGGCTGCGACGCTTCGGGTCAGAGAATTCCACTTCAGAAGACCATGGCTGACAGACTCGCAGCGGGAGATCCGCGTCCGTCACTTCAGGAACGATATGCCGATAACGCAACCTACGTGAACCTGGTCACCCAGGCCGCCCGCCAACTCCAAGCCGAACGTCTGCTGCTGGAGATGGACGTTCAGGCATATATCGCTGCGGCCGAGGCAGTGGTTATCTTCCCGTAGGATTGGATCGTGAAGAAATTGGTGTCTGGTCGGACAGCGGGATCGAGATTGGGTTAGTGTCCGCATAAAGAATGGTGGGAACCTCTCGCCTTTGAGGCGAGGAATAGGGTAGTGAAGTCGACGCCGCGCCGAGAAAAGACGTCTCGCCCTTACAGGGCTGACGGGAAGATGCCCCCAAACCCGGGGCTTGCTCCCTGGGCTCATCTGTCTCGCCGCTTCGCGGCTGCCGAATCCAAGCCCCGCGGGGCGCGACAGGAAAGCCCAGGACGTAAGCCCTGGGAATGAGCAGCAAGTGGCAATAAAGCCCTGAATGGGCGAGACAAATGTACCGATCGCGAGTCCCCTTCAGGCGACACAGATCCAACTCCTCGCCGTCGAGGCGAGGGCCATTTTATTTTTGCCGGTGAAGGGAGATCCTTCGATACAGGGTTCCATCGCCCAATTTCAAGGTGCCTTTCATGACATCCCCGGCCACGGATAATTCCCATACTCCAGGGCTGTCACAGCGCAGATTTCCCCTGGCCGGATCGTAAGTGAACAGAAGGTCGCCCATATAAACGGGTCGACCGTCCACGATTTTGTCGGCAGCGATGGTGTACTTGCCGGACGCATCCTTCTTAGGCGAGATGCGATAGACAACATGCTCGTTGTGGCAAAACGATGTAGGAAGTGTACACAACGATTCACCCTCCCAGGTGCCGGTGACGTCCGTGGGTATCTGCGACCGCGATAGGGTGGTCCCGGCAATCATCAAGACAAGCATCCCTGCAGTTCGTAGGATGGTCAATTCTGATTCCTCCCTCGAAAATACTACACCCGCCAGTGGAAGCCTGATAAGACGCGAAGAACGCTGAGTGCACGCAAAATCCAGCGCGACCATTGCGATTCTAGTGTCGTGGAATTGACGTCCAGGCTTGTGATATATAATAACCTAAGGAGGAATACCGGTGCGGAACTGACGAATGCATCTGAGCTGACGTGATTGAGTCATCGACCTGTCCGGCTAACGGCGGGCGCGCGTCTTCTGCTTGCGTCACTTCCACGGAAGTGTTCCTCGTCCTATCAATCCCACACTCCGCAGCGCAGCAAGAGACTTTCCGCAAGCCGTTCTTCTCCAGCCGGGTAGCACGGAGGACGGCATGACAACGAAGTTCGTCTGTTTCGAAAAGGTGTCGTATCGCTATGAATCGATGCCCGCGCCGCTGTTGCACAATCTCGCCATCAGCTTTGCCATGGGTTGGACCGGTGTTGTCGGAGCAAACGGCACGGGCAAGACCACGGTGTTGAAACTGGCCTGCGGTCTACTGGAACCGAGGGAAGGCCGCGTCCAGCTGCCGGGATCCGCTCTGTATTGTGCTCAGCGAACCGATGAGGTTCCTGGGTTGCTTCGGCCGCTGATCGAGGCGAAGGATCACCATGCCTCCGAGGTTAGAGGGCGGTTGGGCATTGGGGGCGACTGGGTGGGGCGCTGGGACTCGCTAAGCCACGGAGAACGAAAGCGAGCGCAGATCGCGGCTGTTCTTTGGCAGCAGCCGGCCGTACTGGCTATCGACGAGCCCACCAATCACATCGATGCGGATGTCCGTGCGATGCTCATTTCGGCTCTGCGCTACTATCGCGGCGTCGGCCTCCTGGTCAGTCACGACCGGGAATTGCTCGATGCACTGTGTCACTGCTGCCTCTTCGTCAATCCTCCCGAGGCGGTTATGCGGCCGGGCAACTACTCTGCCGGCAGGCGTGAAGCGCTGCGGGAGGAGGATCATGCGCGGAGCCGGAAGGAGATCGCAAAGCGTCAGGTGGCGCGGCTGAAGACCGAGGCTCAAAGGCGCATTTCGCACGCACAGGATGATGATCGCAAGCGCTGGAAAAAGGGCTTGAGCCCGTGCGATCACGATAACCGGGCCAAAATCGACCTCGCACGGCTGACCGGCGCGGATGGTCGAGCCGGAAGGTTGGCCAAGCAGATGCTTTCCCGGCTCGAGCAGGCTCGTGCGGCCACCGAAGGCATCAAGATCCGGAAGAGATATGAACTTGGGATCTGGATTGGCGGGGAACGCTGCCGGCGCGACACGTTATTCCGGTTGCGTCCGGGTGCAGTTTCGTTGGGAGGAGCGCGTGAGCTTCACTATCCCGACCTGACCATGTTGCCCTGTGATCGAATCGCGCTCACCGGCGCCAACGGAACAGGCAAGAGCACCCTTGTTCGCCGCATCCTGAGCACGATAGATCTGCCTGCCGAGCGGGTGACCTATCTGCCCCAGGAAATCGACCTCAAATCGTCCTGCGACATTCTCGCGGAGGTGCGGCGCCAGCCTTCCGAAGTGCTCGGAAGGATAATGACCGTCGTCAGCAGGCTCGATTCGCGGCCGGCGAGGCTGTTGGAGAGCGTCGAGCCGAGCCCCGGCGAATTACGAAAACTGCTGCTCGCCCTTGGCATCGCCCGGCAGCCCTATCTGATCATCATGGATGAACCGACGAACCACCTTGATCTACCCTCGATTGAATGTCTGGAGAAGGCACTCGACGACTGTCCGTGTGGTTTGCTGCTGGTGAGCCACGATCAACAGTTTTTGCGACGGTTGACGCGAACGTGCTGGCATATCGCGCCGGCGCGGACCGGCCCGCAGCGGGATATGTTGCTGCAGATTCTGTAAGAGGTCAACGGAGGGTCCTGACCGGGACCTGGAGGCACTCGTTGCGTTCTTAGGGCTGGCGCAAGAATAAATTCACATTTTGGCGCGAGCACCGCCGCGCCCTTTCAGGCTGCGGCCCGC
>DASQID010000410.1:0-3013 GCA_035631775.1 Acidobacteriota bacterium | reverse complement strand
GGCATTCTCCAGGGCGAAGACGACCGCTGAACTGCCTCCTAAGGAGAACCGGGAGAGATCGGGGGAAAGCATGCCCGCGCCCATTTTCCCAAGCTCGTCCAGTATGGAGGCAACCCTCGAGCTGAATTTGTCATAGTTGGTGACGTCGGGGTTTTTTATCCTGACCTCCAGGACATTGTATACTTCAAATCCGGTAGGTCTTTGGCCACCCGCCATGTACATTCTGCCTCCACCGCTGGGGGCAAACTGGTTTCCCGCCCAGTGAATATCCGATTCGCCGATGCCCATCTCCTTCAGCTTCGCCGTGACCTCGGAAACGCGCTTTTCGTTCTGCTGCAGGGCGTCCGCCGCGAGCGGGGCGGAAGACCTCACCTCAAGTACGGTGACGCAAATATCGGGCTTGGCTTTCACCTTGCCGGATGAATTGACGGTGATGAGACTGGGCCGTTCGCTTGCAGTCTGCGCCTGGGCCGACACCATTCCAAAAAGCAAAAACATACCGATGATGCTGATCATTGTCTTGTTCATGGCTGCCTCACTATTCGATAACAAGCTTCGACTGTGACACGGACTTCGATATGATCGGGACTGGATGACTTGGGTTCGTCCGGCAATTCATCGACCAGAGAAACCGACGAATCACCGTCGTAGGTGAGTTCCACAAGCTCAACATCCCGGATGTTGAGCATCTTCTTGATGGCTTCCAGACGACTTTGAATTTTCTGCCACGCCGCATCCATGGCCTGATGGTAGAGTTCGGGACTTGCTCTCACGGAGTAAAGGGCCCCATGGGCTTCGCTCGCTCAGCCGCTTCCGATGCAGGTGATACAACTCGAACCGAAACGGGCACCCAGATCCTGAACTCTGGCTACCAGCTTGTTAAGTTCACCCTGAGCCATCCGGCTGATCGAGGAAACCGTAATGACCACGTTACGAGCAAAGCTTGTACCGTTCCCAACGGACGAGCCGCTCACGACGAAATTGGTCTCGCGGATGGAAGCACGGTCGATTCCGGAACGGCAAAGCGCTTCGACGAATTCCTCTGCGGCTTTCTTGTTTTGCTCAATCGCCCGGCCGAGCAGTGGAGCTTCGGTTTCGAGCTTCATCAGAAGGTACACCGTGTCCGGTGGAACCTCGACCGTTCCCTCCTGCCGTATCCTGATGGTCTGCGAGGGATCTCCTTCGAACCTGGCTTTACCCGAGGATTGAGTCGGGTTCTGAGCGAAAAGGGGATTGAAAGCCACAGCCAGGCTAAGAGCGAAGAACACCCTTGTGGGGCGCATGGTTCACCTCCTTTGATTAGGGCCTTTTCTTCTGCCTTGTCAGTGTCTTCAGTGCTGCGACCAGCGCATCCATTGTCTGCTTGCCGGCTCCCTCTGCTTTGAAGAGGAGTTGCCCCTTGGAATCCAGCAGAACGATCGTCGGCAAAGACTCAACCTTGAAATCACGCACAGCCAGGGGAGAGGCGTGGAAATCCACCAGGATCATATCGACTTTGTACTTTCTGGCGAGACTCTCCACAGCCGGCTTCATCTTCTGGCAAGGGGCACACCACGACGCCGTGAAGAAGAGCAGTCTGGCGTTGTTGCTGTTTGCGGCTTCTGGGGGAAGGAAGCAGCAGGCGGCGACAATCGTCACCAGAGCGGATCGTAGTAGCCTCACACTCGCCTCCGCTCGAACTATGCGATTAGTATTATAGACGCTGAATCGGCTTAAGTGGATGAATTAAACATAACCACATCCAAAGGAGTTTGCCCTGCTTCGAGTCTGCACGTCTTGGCGGTGGCTTTTTAAGAGCCAAACGCGCAAAGACAGGTGTTGTATCCTTGCCGAAGTGGTAAGGACATGAAGGCTGGCAGTACGAATCAAGTCAGGATCTGTTATCTTAGGGCTGGCTCAAGAATACCTCACATTTTGCTGCTGGCCCCCAGGCCCGCCGGCGCGGCGCGAGCGACGAGCATTACCCGGGGTGGTATGCGAGGAGCGAGCAACAAAGGCAGCGGGCCCCCGGGCCGCGGCCTGAAAGGGCGCGGCGGCGGGCGGGCGCGCCAGAATGTGAGTTTATTCTTGCGCCAGCCCTTAGATCTATGGCGGGTAAAGGAACTCCGGTTCGGAGTTCCTGAGCAAGAGGGATCAACGAAATAAGCGCGACGCTGGAGACTATTGTGAACAGTGAGGACTTTCGCCGTATTGCGCTGGGCATGGAAGGTGCCATCGAAGGCTCCCACATGGGACATCCGGACTTCCGGGTCAATGGCAGAATCTTCGCGACCATCCATCACGATCATCAGTGGGCGATGGTCAAGCTCACCCCGGAACAGCAAGAGGCGTTCGTGCGCAAAAAGCCCGCAACATTCGCACCCGAGAGCGGCGCCTGGGGACGCGCAGGCTGCACCAAGGTCTGTTTGGCAAGTGCCGACGAAGAGACACTCAATCCAGCAATGACTCTAGCCTGGCAGAACACCTTTGCCAAACGCGCCGTCAGGCGAAAGAAACCCGACTGAAGGCCAAATTGGGGCACATAGGCTGACAGTCCGGCAGGGTGCCGTACAAATATCGGCGGCAGAAGCCAGGCCCCCTGATCATTCAACTGTGTCTACGGCACCATGGTCACCACGAAGGGCCAAAAACATGACACCAGCACCGACGCCGGGCAAAACCGAAACCATCAATGGCATACAGCTCTACTTCGAGGTTCACAGAACAGGCGAGCCGCTGGTCCTGCTGCACGGCTTTTCGGGGTCGAGCCAAGATTGGATACCATCAATCGCGGGATGGGATGCGGGCTTCCAACTGATTGTTCCTGATATGCGTGGCCACGGGCGATCCAGCGCCTTGTCGAGCCCATTCCGACATTCCGATGCCGCTGCTGATATCCTCTCCCTCCTCGATCACCTCGGAATCAGCGCTTTTAAAGGAATCGGGGTGAGCGGCGGAGGGAATGCTCTTCTGCACATGGCAACAAAGCAGCCGAACCGAGTCAGTGCCATGGTGCTCGTAAGCGCAACTCCGT
>DASQID010000409.1:0-11925 GCA_035631775.1 Acidobacteriota bacterium | reverse complement strand
AAATGTTAAGTTATTCTTGCGCCAGCCCTAAGCCCATTGTCCGGCCGTCAACTCTTTTTCCCTACCCTGACTTGGGCGGCACGAAGAAGCTGGTCTCCCATCCTGTAACCGCGCAAGACCTCCTCCATCACGACTCCGTCGCGATCATCCTCTTCTACCTTAACGATCCCGACAGCCTGGCTGAGGTTCGGATCAAATGGACTTCCAACCAGCGGAACCCATTCCACTCTTAGTTCCTGCAGTCTCGCGCGGAACAGGTTCGCGGTCATCTCGACCCCCTCGCGCAGATGATCCACGCTGCCGGACTTGGCGACCGCATCAAGAGCGCGTTCCAGATTGTCCAGAACATCCAGGAGAGGCAGGACGAGCTTCTGCTTCTCCAACTCGATCCGGCGAGAATAATCGGCCTCGAGGCGCGCCTTGGTGCGCGCGATCTCCTGGTCTATCTGTTTCTTCTTCTCATCGAAGCGCCGCTCGGTTTCGGCAACTCGCCCCATGAGTTCCTCTACATAACTGGGGTAGCGCGGTTTTTCTTCGACTGTCGATTTGTCAAGATTGTCCAGATCCAAAAAGTGCCTCTTATCGATTACTTGAAAAGCCGCAGGTTCCTGGGTGTCCTTTTGCTGTTTCATTTGCATTCCGGCCTGGTGAAGAGAAGGGTATCCGCTCAGCAGAAATCCCGAATTTCCGGAGCTCTCACCCGAAACTCCGTCATCGGCGGGCGAGAAGTCGCTCGATTCGCTTTTGCGTCGGCGGATGGGTGCTGAAGAGGTTCAAAAGCGAGCTTCCCGAGAAAGGATGCATGATGAACATGTGCGCGGTGCTCGGTGAGGCCTGCATGGGAATCCGTTTGGAGTAATCCTCCAGCTTTTGCAGGGCCGAGGCCAAGCCGTACGGGCTGCCCGCGACTTCCGCGCCGCTTGCATCCGCCTGGTATTCGCGCGTTCGTGAAATCCACATCTGAATCAACATCGCCGCAATGGGAGCCAGAATTATCGTCAATAGACCACCCAGCGCGCCCCCACCTTCCTCTCTGTCCCTGCCGCCCCCACCGTAGCCTCCAAAAAACGCCGCAAACCGTGCCATGTTCGCGACGAACATGATCATGCCAGCCAGGGTGGCTGCTACGCTGCTGATTAGAATGTCCCTGTTCTTGACATGAGAGATTTCGTGCGCCAGGACACCCGACAGTTCGTTTTCATCCAACAGGCGCAGAGCCCCTTCGGTCACTGCCACGGAGGCGTGCTGTGGATTTCGCCCGGTAGCGAACGCGTTTGGCGAGTCCGTGGGGATGACGTACACCTTCGGCATCGGGATGTTGTCGCGGCTGCAGAGGAACTCGAGGATACTGTATAGCCTCGGGGCCTGCTCCCGAGTGACAGGCTGGGCCCCGTACATTCTCAGTGCGATCTTGTCGGAAAAGAAGTAGCTGGCGAAGTTCATCAGAATTGAGAAGATAAACGCGATTACCAGCCCGTTCTCGCCCCAGAAACTCCCAATGAACAGAATGATTCCGGTGAGCAATCCCAGCAGCAAAACCGTCTTTAGATTATTAGCCATTGTTAACCTTCAAAGAGTCTCCGGCGTTTCTTACGAAAACCCCAATCGGAGTCCCAGGACGCCAAATACAAATAATACCATACCAGCCGGTCAGTGCAGCGCCCCCTGCAGCTCCTGGGCAAATGTCAATTCACCCGATTTGCGGTCGACGTCGAGACGAACCGTGCCTCCTGGCCGCAGCTCTCCGTTCAGCACCATCATGGCCAATTTGTCCTGTATCTTCTTTTGAATCAATCTCTTGAGCGGACGGGCGCCATAGATCGGATCGAATCCTTCCTTGGCCAGGCGTTTTACGACTTCCGGGCTGACCGTCAATTTGAGCTCCTTCTGCGCCAAGATCTTGTTAAGGGCATTGATCTGCAGGTCTACAATTCCTTGGAGCAACTCAGGGGTCAATCGGTGGAAAACGATGACATCGTCGATCCGGTTGAGGAACTCAGGCCGAAATGTCCGTCGCAAGGCCTCCATGATCTGAGGCATGGCCGCCTCGAGGTTGCCGGACGCCTCACTGATTTCGAGGCTCCCGAGGTTGGACGTCATGATAATAACCGAGTTCTTGAAGTCCACCGTGCGGCCCTTTCCATCAGTCAGCCGCCCATCATCCAGGATTTGGAGCAGGATGTTAAATACATCCGGATGTGCCTTCTCAATCTCATCAAACAGGATCACAGCATATGGCCGGCGACGTATCGCTTCGGTCAGATACCCGCCCTCTTCGTAGCCTACATATCCCGGGGGCGCCCCGATCAACCTGGCAACGGAGTGCTTTTCCATGTATTCGGACATGTCTATCCGGACCATGGCATGCTCATCATCGAAGAGGAACTCGGCGAGTGCCCTCGCAAGTTCGGTCTTTCCCACTCCCGTCGGCCCCAGGAAGATGAACGAGCCCATCGGCCTTCGGGCGTCCTGCAGACCTGCTCGGGCACGTCGGATTGCGCTGGCCACCGCCTCCAGTGCCGTATCCTGTCCCAGAACCCGCTCCCGCAAGCGGTCTTCCATATGAACCAGCTTCTGAACCTCGCCTTCCAGCATCTTAGTCACCGGGATTCCGGTCCACTTGGCAACCACCTCTGCGATATCTTCCTCGTCGACCTCTTCCTTCAGAAACTTTTTGGTTGCTTGCAGCTTGGACAGGCGATCGTTTTGCTGGGAGAGTTCCTTACCCAGCTGCACTAGGGTTCCATACCGAAGCTCCGCAGCCTTGCCCAGGTCCCCCAGGCGCTCGGCCTTCTGTTCCTCAGCCCTGATCTGCTCGATTCGCTCCTTCAGTTGCTGAATTGAGCTGATGATTTCGCGCTCCTGTTGCCACTGCAGCTTCATGTGGGCGCTTTTTTCGCGCAGCTCGGCCAGTTCTGCCTTCAGGTTATCCAGCCGCTCGAGCGATGCCCTGTCATCTTCCTTCGATAGAGCCTGCTTCTCGATCTCCAGCTGAGTAATGCGCCGCTCGACTTCATCTATTTCCACCGGCATGCTGTCGATCTCGATGCGCAGCCGAGAGGCCGCCTCATCCACCAGGTCCACAGCTTTGTCCGGAAGGAAGCGGTCCGCAATATAGCGGCCGGAGAGTACAGCTGCCGCGACAAGCGCTGAGTCGGTAATTCGGACGCCGTGGTGAACTTCGTATTTCTCCTTCAGGCCGCGCAGTATCGCGATCGTGTCCTCGACTGAGGGCTCGCCCACGTATACGGGCTGGAAGCGCCGCTCCAGGGCCGCATCCTTCTCGATGTACTTCTTGTATTCATTGAGGGTTGTCGCGCCGATGCACCGCAGCTCACCGCGTGCCAAAGCGGGTTTCAGCATGTTCGAAGCATCGATGGCTCCCTCCGCCGCGCCTGCGCCGACAACGGTGTGAAGCTCGTCAATGAAAAGAACGACAGCTCCTGCTGCCTCCTCGATCTCTCGCAGGACCGCCTTGAGACGGTCCTCGAACTCGCCGCGATATTTGGCCCCGGCCAGCATCGCTCCGAGGTCTAGTGCAACCACCTGCTTCTTTTTAAGCGTCTCAGGAACGTCTCCGGCAACTATGCGCTGCGCCAGCCCCTCCACAATGGCGGTCTTCCCCACGCCGGGCTCCCCGATCAGCACGGGGTTGTTCTTGGTCCGGCGCGACAACACCTGCACCACCCTGCGAATCTCATCGTCGCGGCCGATGACGGGATCCAGCTTGCCGCGGCGCGCCAGTTCGGTCAGGTCGCGCGCATAACGCTTGAGTGCCTGGTATTTATCCTCGGCGTTGGGATCGGTCACCCGCTGGCCTCCGCGGAACGAAGCGAGAACCTTAAGCAGCTCGGATCGCTCCGCTCCGTGCCGGCGCAGCAGCTTCCCCGCGAATCCTTCAGCCGCAGCAAGCGCCAGCAAGAGGTGCTCGGTCGATACGTACTCGTCCTTGAACTGATCGGCCTCCTTTTGCGCCTGACGCATCACAGCGTCGAGCTTGGGTGAAACGGAAAGTTGGCCGCCTTGCACCTTTGGCTGGGAAGCAAGATGCTTCTGCAGCTCCCCGCGCATGGCCTGAGTGTCTGCTCCGATCTTCTTCAAGATCGGCGTGACAATGCCCTCCTCTTGTTCCAACAGGGCATCGAGCAGATGCTCCGGCTCCAGCTGCGCGTTTTCAAGGGTTTCCGCGAGACCCTGTGCCGCTTGCAGCGCCTCCTGCCCTTTGACTGTAAGCTTGTCTAATCTCATTTCTTCCTTACTAAAGTCTTCCCTGCAAAATACCCGGGGGCCACAGAGAATATACCTATGCGGCCCCCGATTGACAGGGGTTTTCCTTACTGAACGCTGACTGGGATCTCCCGCGGCCTAACCTCCGGCTTCTGAGGTATCGTCACGGACAGAACGCCGTTCTTGAACTCGGCCTTGATGTTATCCCGATCTATCGTGTCAGGCAGACTGAACGACCGGGAAAACGACCCGTAGAAACTCTCAACCCTGTGGTAGTTGGACTTCTTCTCGTCCTTCTCCATTTTCCTTTCGCCCTTGAGCGTGAGAACATTGCCTTCCAGCTTCAGCTCGATTTGCTTTTCTTCGATCCCTGGGAGCTCGGCGCGCAATATCAGGTTTCCGTCCTTCTCGAGAACGTCCACAGCCGGCGTCCACTGGTCTCCTGTCGGCAGCAGGGAGCTGCCAAAGGGGAAATCGTTGAAGAAATCCTCGAAAAATCGAGTTGTCTCAGGCCAGAGCCTGGATGGTGTCTCGGTTCGTCGAATGGTTGGAACTAACCTCATCTTCTTATCCTCCTAAGTTCATTCTTTAGCACAAACCCTATATAAAATCTTAGTGTGGCATTGTCAAATCAGCCGCCGAAAAAACGCGCCAGCTCAGAGTCGCTTGTCAGCCGCCAAGCCAAGGTGGAAGTTTATGTCTTTCTAGGAGTTCACTCGAATGACGCGCGGCTTTACTTCCGGTTTCTCTTGCACTGTATGCAATTCATCATCATGGCGTCCCTGGCTTATCCCCCGTACGGGACCGTGCATCGTTCCGTCTGGTTTCAATCCCTAACCTCTTGCCGTTATGGTTTCCAGCCCGTGTGCCGAAGGGCCTGTTTCGTTCCTTCTCAACATGAAGGCGAAAAATAAGCCGAAAAACCCGAGGCTCGAAAAAATCCACATACCCAGGCCATATCCCGCCGGGTTTTGCTGACTGGCAATTGCATAGTCGTTCGCCCAGCCGATGAGAAGGTTGAATCCGGCGAGCCCTATGTTCTGAATCAAGGTCATCAGACCATAGGCTGTTCCCAGCTTGCGCTGGTCCACGATATAGGCGACTGAAGGCCACATCACTGCTGGGATGAGGGAAAAAGCTACTCCCATCATAGCCATCGGTATATAGAGGCTGATATGAGCATAGGCCAAGATGAGGTACACAGGGACCAGCAAAAGGGAACCGAACATCATGAACAGAGATCGTTTTCCGACGCGGTCCACCAGGAGGCCGAACAGCGGCGTACAGATCATGGCGAAAAGCGTCAGCATGCTCGAGAGGAAGCCCCCCGTCTCGCGCGAAACACCGTGGGCTTCCATGAAGAACTTCACGGCGAAGGTCTGGAAAGGAAAGATGCCGGAGTAGAAGGTAATGCAGAGGGCGACGATGAACCAATAGGAGACACCGAATTTCCAAATGTCTTTGAACAGGATTCGGTCCGATCCTGCTGCCTGGCCCAGCCTATATCGGCGCTCGGCACCCGATTCCAGGACCCAGTACATGACTGCTCCCAAGACGCATACTACCCCGAAGACCACGCTTACCATAAGCGGGCGTTGCCAGCCGGCATAAAGACTCTTCCCCCAGGTGGGGGAGTTGAGGGCGGCAAAGGACCCCAGGCGCGCCAGAGTGAGATTCACTCCAAAGGCGAAACTCAGCTCCTTGCCGCGAAACCACTTCGCGATCGCGGTGGTAACCGAAACGATGAGCGACTCCGCGCCGATCCCGAAAACCAGGCGTCCTGTCGCCATGAGCGGAAGCCAGCCGGACACGGCTGTCAGGATTGCACCCAGCAAACAAAGTAATGCGAAGAGGAACGTGGCCTTCTTGGTTCCAATGTAATCGATGATGATGCCGCCGATGAGCACCATCAGAATATTCGGGATACTGTATATGGCGTTCAGCAGGCCAATGTCAGAATCGCTGTAGTGCAGCTGCGCCTTCAGCACATCGGCAAGAGGGCTGATGGAATCGTAGATATAGTAATTGCCGAACATCGCCAGGCTGATGAGCAGCAGAACCGCCCATCTGTATGCCTTTGGCACTTCCGGTTTGTCAGTCATGGGACACGATTTTGATGGATTAAACCTTCCCCGAGATTCACGACATCGGAATGAGTGCGATTCGGAGCGGCTTTTTTTAGATCCTTTTCAGGATTTCCAGCAACAACTGCCAGAAGCGTTCGACAGTGTCGATGTAGATTTTCTCATCCGGCGTGTGGACGCCGGTGAGTGTTGGACCGAAGGACACCATGTCCATGCCCGGATATTTTTCGCCGATGATCCCGCATTCCAGACCTGCGTGGATAGCCTTGACCTCCGGCTCCCTGCCAAATAGCGACGCATAGGCCGACCTGGTGATCTTCAGGATCTCAGAATCCATGTCCGGCTTCCAACCGGGGTAGCCTTGTCCCGATGAGGCCACGGCGCCGCCCATTTCCAGAACCGTGCCGACAACTTCGGCAATCTCGTCGATCTCCGATGCGACGGAGCTGCGCTGGCTGGTTGCCACCTCGATTGTCTTCCTCGTCGTTTTGACAATCGCAAGGTTCGTCGACGTTTCCACGAGTTCCGGCAGGTCTGCGCACATCTTGACGACGCCATGGGGCACGGCCGTGATGGTCTGAAGAAGTCTCTTCTGCATAGGCTTTCTTAAGACCCTGCCTTTTTTCTTGCCGGGCAACTCGGTCAGGCTTATTGCCAGGCCTGCATCGACGGCGGCGTTTTCGGACTTCAGAATTGCACTCACCTGCTCGACGGTGGCCCGGGCTGGTTCCAGATTCTTTTTCGGAATAAACAACAGGGCGTCGGCCTCACGCGGGATGGCGTTGCGCTTGTTTCCGCTGCTGATGCTCGATAGCCTTGCACCCAAGGTGTTCAGGCGCAGGAGCAGGCGATTGAGTATCTTGATTGCGTTCCCGTGCCCCTTGTCGATCTCTAGGCCGGAATGCCCTCCCTTCAGTCCGCGGATGCTGATTTGAACCGCTGCAGTATTCGAAGGCGCGTCCTCGAGTTCCAGCGCCCAGGTGCCTACCGTGTCTCTTCCGCCTGAGCAGCCGACGAACAGAGATCCCTCTTCCTCAGAGTCGAGATTGATGAGTGTTCGGCTCTCGATGAAACCGGCCTGGAGGTTATTGGCGCCGGTCAGCCCGGTTTCCTCGTCCACGGTGAACAGGAATTCCAGCGGCCCGTGCTCGAGCGACCTGTCGGCCATGATTGCCAGATTGGTTGCGACCGCGATGCCGTTATCGGCGCCCAGTGTCGTGCCGCGGGCGGTCAGATAATTGTCCCTGCGCACGAGTTCGATCGGATCACGGGAGAAGTTGTGCACGGTATCGACGTTCTTTTCGCAGACCATGTCCAGATGCCCTTGAAGGCAGACCCGGCGGGCTTTTTCACGGCCCGGCGACGCGGCTTTCTTCACCGCGACGTTGCCCACGGCATCCGCCTTGGCTTCCAGCCCCAGGCGGCGCGCCGTGTCCATGACATACTTGGATATGGCTGCCTCGTGCTTTGAGCAGCGCGGGATCTTCGCGATTTCCGCGAATGATTTCCACACTCCCTCCGGTTTCAATCCCTCTATCGCATCCGCCATGGCGTGCTCCTCCCGTTGTTACAGATCCCCGAATACTTCGAATTCCGAGGAAAGATGATTTTCTATGATCCGTATAAGGCGCGTGCTCTGAAACTCTACATGATTGCGGTTGGTGGTGCCGGTTCGTCGGGGCTGCCGGCATTTGCCAGCGGCAACCTGATCATGACGGAGACTATGGCAACTGCCGCGATGACCATGCCGATCCAGTGAGGCGATTGGAAGACGACTGGCGTGTCGCCCCGCCAGATGGCGGCGATAGCAAGCCCGCAGAGTGCCTCGCCTGCGATTAATCCGGATGCAGTAAGGACTCCGGCGTTGTCAACTCGAGCCTTCTGGGCATCGTTGAGGCCACGACGATCCCTGAGCTTGTCGGTGATCCAGCGGATGACGCCCCCAACGAAGATGGCAAACGTGGTTTCGAGGTTTATGTACATCCCGACTGAGAACAGCATGGGACTGCGAACCTCGATGAGAATAAGCGAGATGCCCATCAGGATGCCGACCACTACAAGCGGCCACGCCATGTTGCCGCCGACAATGCCTTGGCTGAGCATCGCCATGAGGCCGGCCTGGGGAGCCGGCAGCTTATCGCTGCCGAAGTGATAGGCGTTGTCGAGCACCATTAGAGGGAAGAACAACGCCAACCCCGCTCCGAGAATGCCGAAGATATCGCCGAGCTGCATTTTTGCGGGGGTGCCACCCAGAATGTGGCCAACCTTCAGATCCTGCAGCATCTCACCGCCCACGGCCGACGAAACGCATACGACAGCTGCAACCCCGAGCACAGCTGCCACGCCGCCCACACCAGAAACTCCCAGTCCCACCATCAGCAGAGCAGCGACGACAAGTGTGCAGAGAGTGAGGCCGGACACCGGGTTGTTGGAGGAACCAATCATTCCGCAGAGGTTGCCGGAAACGGCCGCGAAGAAAAATCCGAGGATTACCATGACTGACGCAGCTCCCACCGCGCCCGCAATGACCTTCGAGCCTGTCAGGTTTCCGGCTCCCGATATGAAGAAGTAGTACAGAGCGATCATCGCCAGGAATACCAGCCCCACTCCGATGAAAACGACCTTGGCGTTCAGGTCGCGTTCTGGGCGGGTCGTAGCCAGATGGGCTTCGGCGGATCTTTTCAGATCACTTACAGCACGGGCCATGCCGGCGACGAGCTGCTTTCGCATGCGGAACAGCGTGAAGCAGGCACCAACCAGCATGCCTCCGACGGCGATCGGACGGACCACAGAAAACCAGACAGCAGTGGCGACCGTGCCCCAATTGGCGCTGGTGCCTGCGGGAAGGGACGCTTGAATCTGCGGACCCAGCATATAAGTGATGAGCGGCACCATCAGGCCCCACGCGAGCAGGCCACCCGCGAAATTCAATGCCGCGAGGCGCGGACCGATGATAAAGCCGACGCCTAGGTAGGCAGGGCTGATCGCCGGCGAATTGAACGTGCTCATCCCGCCCGTGGCCACGGTGGCCAGCTTCGGATTTGTGCTAGTGCGCAGCAACAAGCTCTTGCCAAGATTGCCGATGCTCACGGTGAAGGTCTTTACTGGCTCAAAGATGTTGAGTAGCCCGAGCCCCTGTATCAGCGCGCCGAAGCCCATATTCGCGAAGAGAATCTTAGCTGCCTTCGAGCCCTGCTGGCCGGCCTTGTGGATTTCCGAGGCCGCGACGGACTCTGGGAACGGAAGCTCGGGATCCTCCACCATGACGCGGCGGAGCAACGTCACAAACAATATTCCGAGTAGCCCGCCGATAACCATGAGGGCGACAGAGCGCCAATAGCTCTGCATGGTCAATCCCGGCCACAATCCCGCAAGCACAAACGCCGGAATGGTGAAGATAGCGCCGGCGGCGACAGATTCGCCGATGGAGCCGATGGTTCGCGCGATGTTCTCTTCCAACAGGGACCCCTTCATCAGCCGCAATATCGACATGCCGATGACAGCTGCCGGGTATGTCGCAGCGATCGTCATGCCCGCCCTCAGTCCCAGATATGCGTTGGCGGCTCCAAGGATGATAGTCATGAAAAGTCCGATGATGACGGCCCTGAGGGTTAGCTCGCTCATCTCTCTGTCAACCGGAACGTAAGGCCGGTATCCTGGCTTCCCTCCAGGTTGGGACGGGTTGATCTGCGTACTCATGCGAGGTTCCTCCCGATATATTAGAAGCGGCGCCCGGTTGCGAACGGACGGCCTAACTTAGCACACGAACCACATGAAAAAAACAGCGATCAGGGGCCAGAGTCCAGGGGTCAGGGGCCGGGAGTAGGGAGAATCACGATAATCCGTGCTCTGCTCACACAGTCTCGAATGGACGCTCGCTTATTCTGTCAATTCGGGGAGCCAGTCGCGGATGCCTGGCCCCCGGCCTCTGTTGTCTTTATGCAAGGCAGATCTCATTTTTTGGTATGATATGCGTTTTTCGCGGAGATATGGTGACGGTGACTACGGACATAAAGAACACGCTCAACTTGCCTAAGACGTCATTCAGCATGAAAGCGAACTTGCCCCGGCGCGAGCCGGAGATGCTGAAGCACTGGGAGAATATCGATGTGTACGGCAAGATCCGTGCCGCGCGCGCAGGCTGTCCCTCCTTCGTGCTCCATGACGGACCTCCTTACGCCAATGGTCCGATTCACATGGGCACAGCGCTCAACAAAATCCTGAAGGACATCATCGTAAAATCCCGTAACATGATGGGATTCGACGCTCCCTATCTGCCCGGCTGGGACTGTCATGGCCTTCCGATCGAAATCAAGGTGGATCAGAATCTCGGACCGAAGAAGGCCTCGATGAGCAAGGTGGCCATCCGCCAGGAGTGCCGCAAATATGCCGAGCATTTCATCGACGTGCAGCGGCAGGGTTTCAGGCGCCTTGGAGTATTTGGCGAGTGGGATCAACCCTACTTGACCATGAGCTATCAATATGAGGCCGATATTGCCCGCGCCTTCGGCGAATACGTTGGGAAGGGTCTCGTCTACAAAGGCTTGAAGCCGGTGCACTGGTGCTATTCCTGCAAGACGGCCCTCGCTGAGGCCGAGGTGGAATACGAAGATCACACCAGCCCCTCGGTGTATGTTGCCTTTCCCCTCCTGTCAGACCTGTCGGACCTCAATCCGGCGCTCGGCGGCACCGAATGGTCGGTGGTCATTTGGACAACCACTCCTTGGACTCTCCCGGCGAATCTCGCGATCGCTTTCCATCCCGAATACGAATACTCGGCAGTGCGCGTCAACGGCAGGGGCTACATAGTCGCTTCGGAGTTGCTCAAGACTGTTTCGGAGAAGCTTGGCTGGTCAGCTCCAATAGAGGTGGCCCGATTCCGCGGCAGCATGCTCGACAAGCGCAGGGCGAAACATCCCTTCATCGACCGCGAATCAGTCTTGGTGCTCGGTTCATACGTGACCCTGGATGCAGGCACCGGGTGTGTCCACACCGCTCCTGGACATGGCTATGATGACTACATGACGGGAGTCGCCTACGGGCTCGAGATTTATTGCCCTGTGGACGATGACGGGCGCTTTGCGAACGATGTCGAGCATTTTGCCGGTTTGCAGGTCTTCGAGGCAAACCCGAAGATTGTCCAATACATGAAAGACGACGGATCCTTGCTCCACTATGAGAAGTTCGAACACCAATATCCGCACTGCTGGCGCTGTCACAACCCGATCTTGTTCCGTGCCACGCCGCAGTGGTTCATAAACCTCGATAAAGACGGCTATCGCCAGCAAGTACTGGAGGAAATCAAGAGGGTCCGTTGGATACCCGCGTGGGGGGAGGAACGCATCAGCAGCATGGTGAGGGAAAGGCCTGACTGGTGCATCTCCCGCCAGCGCGATTGGGGAGTTCCCATTATTGCCTTCGTCTGCAAGGACTGCGGCGCCATACTGCAGAACAAGGAAATCATCGACCATGTGGCCTCGTTCTTCGACAAGGAAGGTGCTGACGCCTGGTATGCTCACACGCCTAAGGAGCTTTTGCCGGAGGGGACCACTTGCACGAAATGCGGCCGAGCAAATTTCCGCCAGGAATTCAATATTCTGGATGTCTGGTTCGA
>DASQID010000408.1:0-12649 GCA_035631775.1 Acidobacteriota bacterium | reverse complement strand
TCTGCTTTTGTCCGACTGAATCCTGGGAGAAAACCTTGGAGCTATGGGCCGAAATTCTCTCGCTGTTCTTCTATCGTGGTGAGGAATAATCCGATGATTCGCAAACAAGACGCTCTCGACTACCATTCACAGGGCAGGAAGGGCAAGATCGAGGTCATTGCGACCAAACCCTGCCAGACCCAGCGTGACCTTTCACTAGCTTACACGCCGGGAGTTGCCGAACCATGCCGGCAGATCGAAGCCAATCCGGAAGATGTTTACCAATATACGGCTAAGGGGAATCTCGTTGCAGTCGTCTCCAATGGTACTGCGGTGCTCGGTCTGGGCGATATCGGAGCACTCGCCGGCAAGCCGGTGATGGAGGGAAAAGGAGTCCTTTTCAAGAGGTTCGCGGACGTCGACGTATTCGACATTGAACTGAACTCTCATGATCCCGACGAGATCATCAAAGCCGTGCTCATGCTCGAACCGACCTTCGGAGGCATCAACCTCGAAGACATCAAGGCCCCGGAGTGCTTTTACATCGAGGAGACTCTGAAGAGCCTGATGAATATACCTGTATTCCACGACGACCAGCACGGGACGGCCATCATCAGCGGAGCGGCGCTGCTCAACGCTCTCGAGATCGTGGGAAAGAAGATCGATCAGGTACGCGTCGTCTTCAGCGGAGCGGGGGCGGCAGGGATCGCCTGCGCCAAGCTGTACGAGCGTTTGGGCGTAAAACACGAAAATATGCTGCTGGTGGATACGAAGGGAGTCGTGCGTAAAGGCCGCAAGGAGGGAATGAATCCCTATAAGGAGTATTTCGCGATCGAGACCGAGAAGCGCACGCTTGCCGACGCGCTCAAAGACGCCGACGTCTTCTGCGGTGTTTCGGCCAAGGGGATCGTCTCTCAGGCGATGGTGCGCTCCATGGCCGACAATCCGATCGTATTCGCGATGGCGAATCCCGATCCGGAGATCCCCTACAATGAAGCCATCGAGGCGCGCCCGGACGTTATCATGGCAACCGGTCGCTCAGACTACCCAAACCAGGTGAATAACGTCTTGGGTTTCCCATTCATTTTCCGCGGAGCCCTGGATGTCCGCGCAACCGCGATAAACGACAAAATGAAGATCGCGGCTTGCATGGCACTCGCCAATCTGGCAAAGGAAGACATACCGGATTCGGTAATCCGCGCATACGGAGGCAAGAGGATCGAGTTCGGAAGGGAATACATCATACCCAAGCCATTCGATCCGCGCGTCCTGCTCTGGGAAGCTCCGGCCGTGGCTCGTGCTGCGATGGAAACCGGTGTTGCCCGCGTTCCGATTACGGATTTTGAAGCCTACAAAGACTCGCTCGAAGCAAGGCTCGGCAAGTCCCGCGAGGTCATGCGTTTCTTCATTCACAAGGCGCAGGCTGCTCCCAAGCGGATCGTTTTTCCCGAGGGCGAGGAGGAGAAGATTCTCCGTGCCGCCCAGATCATCCTGGACGAGAAGATCGCACAACCCATCCTGATCGGGAGCCGAACCTCGATCCATCTGAAAATAAAAGAACTCGGCCTGGATCTTAATGGGGTGGAAGTGATCAACCCGGGCAAATCCGACAAGTACCGGGAATACGCAAACGCTTTCTATTCGGCCCGGCAGCGGAAAGGCGTTACGTGCTTTGATGCCGAGCGGGAGATGAAGACCCACAATATCTTCGGAATGATGATGGTTCAGCAGGGCGACGCCGACGGCCTGATTTCAGGCCTCACCCAGCATTACCCCGAAACCGTGAGACCCGCACTCCAGATCATCGGCAAAAAGGACGGAGTGAGCAGGATCGCCGGTCTGTATATGCTGGTCTTCAAGAACCAGACCGTTTTCATCGGAGATGCCACCGTGAATATCGACCCGACCTCGGAGGATCTCGCGGAGATAGCCCTGCTCACCGCGGACAAGGTCAGGCAATTCGACATCGAACCACGCATCGCCATGCTGTCGTTCAGCAATTTCGGAAGCACCAAGCACCCGCTCGCAGAGAAGGTCGAGCGCGCCGTCGAGCTGGTAAAGAGGCAGGCTCCCACACTCAGGATCGACGGCGAGATGCAGGCGGACACTGCAGTTGTGCCGGAAATCGTCAACGAGCTGTATCCGTTTTGCGGCGTGAAGGGTGGCGCAAACGTCCTGATCTGCCCTGATCTCACATCGGCCAACATCGCGTACAAGCTCCTCACCCGGCTTGGGGGCGCGACCGCCATTGGTCCAATGCTCCTCGGGATCAAGAAACCGGTATATCTCCTGATCCCCGGAAACGAGGTGAGCGATATCGTCAACATCACCGCGCTTGCCGTATGTGACGTGCAGAGAATAGACGGCGGCCCGGTCAGGGTCGAACAGGAGTTGGCAAAGTCTCTGCAGGCCCATTAATCCCAATCTTTTATGCCCCAGGCACTGCGATTTTCTGACCGTGCCTGGGGCCTCCCAGGGTGCAGGAAGCAGCTCAGCTTGATAGCGATCCAGGATTTGGCCTGCGCGCTCTTATTGGTGATTCTCAAAGGGCTCTGACTCGGGCGGCAAATGGCGCAAACCCCTTTGGGCATCTCGCCTCCAAAATGCCGATGTCGGCAACCTGTGCTAGGCATGCATATATTTCCCTGAGCGCCATCTGATTCTGACTGTCGTCATGCAGCCTCCTGCATTCGCGCTTGGGATCTGTGAGCCTTTCCGGCTTGGGCTGTGGTGGGATCGGGGATCCGAGGACTGAGGTCAAAGCCTGCTCGTCCGCAAGCATCCATGCGTCAAAGGTTCGGATGGCAACCCCGAGAGCTCGACGCATCTCCACCTTTTCGTATTTCTGTGCCTGTTCGAACTCTGTGGTTCTCTCTGTTCGACCGTCCTCGTCGATCACCAGTATCAAGGCTTCAAAGCCGCGCTTTCTGGCCTCTCCCAGCCATCGGACAGCTCTTTTGAAGTAGCCTGGACCCTTTCCGTGATAGGCATGTATATCGTCACGACTCACGCGATCTGATTCAAACTCGAAATTGCCAGGGGAGAGCCGACTGACGAGAGTTTGTAGCGCGCCGGCCTGCTCGTGCTCGCCTTCGGACACAAGTAGCACCTTCACGACTCATGCACCCTGTCCGAATCGGATTTAGCCAGCGCCTCGTCTCCTTCGGCAGTCCATATCTCTCCCAACGTGAAAACATCGAGCTGTTCCCGCACGGTCGCACTCTCGGAAAGTCGGTGCACGGATACAGAACCGTCCGGCATCTTCTGACACAAAGTGACCTCCTCGGGCTTGAAGAGATCCAAAACGTAGGGAGAGTGTGTTGTCAGGATGACCTGCGTGTGGGATTGCTCTCCTACCAACTCCCGCAAAACTGTCAATACGTCCTGGAGCCTCTTCGGGTGAATACCGTTTTCAGGTTCCTCCACCAGAACCACGCGGGGAGGCTTGGGAAGGTAGAGAATTGCCAGATAGGCTAGAACTAAGAGAACGCCGTCGGATGTCTGCGATGCAGGCACAAGTTGGTCAACCCCTGAGAATTGGAAATAGATCCCTTTGCCCTCAGCCTTCTCAAGAATCAGTATCTGACGCGGATCGTCCGCCCGGGTGCGAAAAGCCGATTGAGGCAGGAGTTTGATGGAGCCGATCTGGGGAAACACCAACCTAAAACGAGCTTCCAGACTTGTGAATCGATCTCGATCAAAACCGAGAATATCATCGAGACAGAGCGCAAGTCCAAACCCAGAGGATTCCATGCGAAAGCGGCGCTTGGAATCCGGGGCGACGGGTAAGGCCAAGTGTCGCGGATTCCAGCAATAGTAATGAACCCCCGCGAGCGCATCGTGAACCATTCGTGCCCGTTCTTTCACATTTCCCGATACGGGTTCTCCCTCGATGAAGAAGGAATAGGCCCAGGAACGATCCTCACTCCTCGGAGAGGAAGAAGAAGGCTGTTCCGATGCAAACCGGAAGAACTCTTCCTTAATCACGCAGCCATGAGTTTGATCGCCGAATTTGCAGGCCAACCCGTACTCATAATCCTCGCTGCCGAATTCGTCGGCATTGACTTCGAACGTCACAACCGCATCTCGACTGCCCCGCCAAACAAGCTCGGTTCCTTCCCATAGCCCAGTAAACGCTTCCGTCACGCGGTGATCGACGGTCCTGCACAATGCCGCTATCGCTTCCAGAATGCTGGTCTTGCCGGAATCATTCGGGCCGATCAGGACGTGCAGCGGAGTGAGTTCAAGCGTCACATCCCGGAGGGCCTTGTAGTTTTGCACTCGAAAGCGCTTGATCATCGCTCTTCCTCGATGTGTGATGCCGATTTATGTACCGAATCAAAGACCAGCAGAATCCTGCCGGCAGCGGCGAAGCCCAACAGCCTCGACCGTCGAGCTTCTCGCCGGGCTTTGCCAGTATACACCCATAGACTCAGTGAAGGTCGTCGATGAGGACCTCAGCCGACTCGATAAATATCAGCAGTGCAGACGGAGGGCTTGGGGAAGAATGCGTATGTTGGCGGGCAAGGCCCCGGCAAGTTCACCATCCAGTTCGAACAAGATCCTTTCCTCCGAAGCAAGATCAACGGAACTCACCGAGTAGTGCTTCACCTTGGTCTTACCCAGGTAAGTGCCCCGTATGAAGCTCGGAAGATACAGAAGTATCTCCATCCTCGCGAAGTTTCCCACCGCAATGACCTCCAAGCAGCCATCGTCGGGCCGGGCCATCGGCGCGCACTTCATTCCCGCGCCGAAATAGCGGCCGTTGGCCACAATCAGGCTCAACAAAGGCTCTGATGCAAAGAACGTCCCGCCTTCAAGCGCAAGCTTAAGCGTTCGAGGTGAATAGGCGAAGGATGCCGCCAGGGCGGCCGCCACATAGGAGCGAGGCGTTCTAACGAGCCCGGAACGCTGGTTCAGGTTTTCCAACACCTTTGCGCCCAAGCCTGCTTCCGCGATGTTTATAAAAATCCTTCCCTCTGATTTCCCAAGCAGGTTGCGGAACTCTGCATACCCGACATCCACCTGTCGCGTATGGCCTCGCGCGAGTGAATCGACGGCATCCGGGCCGCCCGACGGAAGTCCCAGCGTGCGGATCCAATCATTTCCGTTTCCACAGGGAACAAAACTGAGCCGGGCTTCCGGGCTGATATTCCTGCACTCGTCGAAGAAGCCGTTGACGACTTCGTGAATGGTCCCGTCACCTCCGGCCGCGGCAAGCCAGGCGGCTCCGTGCAGAAGCGCTTCGCGGGAAAGACGCCTGCCGTCGCCGGGATGAGAAGTGTATGAGATTTCCACCCGGTCGCCGAAGGTTTCCCTCAGGCGCACCTCCGCTCTCCCCCATCGGACGGCGGCAGGACCGCTTTGATACTTCCCGTTGGCGATGACGATCAGATCCGTCATCGAAAGTCCCCGGGGCCGCGCATGTTGGTGCGGACTGCGGCCTCGTAATTGCGCACCTGCCGCTGCGTCTCAGTGACATCCCAATTGAGCTCTTTTGCCATGATTTCAGATACATCGCGGAGGCAGTGCTGCCCGCGGTCCGGATCAAGGAGCGCGACGCGAGTTCTGCGTGAGAAGACATCCTCGAGCGTCCGAGCCTTCTCCCGTGTCACCGCAAAGTGAGCCTCAGCGAGGATGTAGGGAAGGCCCTCGACCATTCGTCTGCCCCAGTGAGGGTGAATCTCGAGAATAGCGGCGATCTGCTTCGACCAGTTGCCATAGTCCGCCACTAGGTGGTTGCGGACGTCCTCCGCCAGCTCGCTTTTCCCAAACGGATTGAAGGGTCCGTCCGGCGGATCGCCGATCTTGATCCGATGCGTCCAGCAGGGCAAGACGTTCAATTTTCCATCCCGAGCGCGCAGCCTCGCAACAACCCGGTCCACGACCATTCTGGCCATCAGACGATATGTCGTGAGTTTTCCGCCCGCCACCAGCAGAACTCCGCTGTCGGATTGGAAGACTCTATATTCCCTCGGCACATCGGAGGTGCTCTTTCCTGGGACGTTTATGAGCGGCCGGATACCGGCGTAGCTCGAGACTATATCGTTCAGGGTGATCCGGGCATCGGGAAATGACCAGTTTAAGGCGTCCAGTATGTAGTCCACGTCCGGGCGCTCCGGCCGCGCCTCGTCGGGATCGCCGTGGTAATCGGTGTCTGTGGTTCCGACCACGATGCCCTCGTACCAGGGGATGACGAAGAGGAATCGGCCGTCGTGGGCAGAGGGAATCAAGATGGTGTGATTCAGATTCATCCGATCGCGGCGGAGGACGACGTGCACTCCTTTGGCCGGCCGGATGCGCTGGTCCTTCCGGCTCTCCTTCATCTGCGCGAAGGTTTTGTCGGTCCAGGGTCCGGTCGCGCTGACGATCTGGCTGGCTCGAATTTCCCAGGACTCGCCGTTAAGAACATCGCGTACGCGTGCACCGGCGGCTTTCCCTCTCTCACGGATGATCTCCTCCACCATGACATAGTTGTGAATGCTCGCACCCCGTGACCGCGCGTCAAGCATGACTGAGAGAACCAGGCGGGCATCGTCGGTGATGCAGTCGTAAAAGAGAGCGGCGCCCTGCAGCCCATCCGTCCTCAGACCGGGACAACGCTCCAGTGTACCTGCTCCATCGAGCGAGCGATGTCTCAGATCGTTTGAAGTGCGCGCGAGATGGTCATACAGCCACAAGCCCACCGAGTATTTCCATTGAGAGCCCTTCACTGCGAAATGGGGAAGCAGAAAAGGGGCCCAATGGACGAGCCCGGGAGCAAGGCGCGTGAGAGTGTGGCGCTCGGACACAGATTCCCGCATCAAGCCAAGGCGGAAGTGCTCGAGATAGCGAAGGCCGCCGTGCACCAGTTTGGAACTCTTCGAACTGGTGCCGCAGGCAAAATCGCCTTTCTCCACTAGAACGGTTTTTAGTCCACGAGAAGCGGCATCCTGAGCTATTCCGGCACCGGTGATACCGCCGCCGATAACCAAGAGATCTGCATCCTGTCGGTCCGCCATCGGTGTAGGCCGCTCTTGACCTGGGTGAGAGTCTTCAGCCTCTTCCGCGCTGGGGCGCCAATTTGAAGCCGAATCCTTCCGCCTGGGATCTCAGTCTATCCGCCAGTCCGCTGCAGACGGTGTCACACACTTTGAGAATTACCGGATCCGCTATGGAATAGTAAGCGGCGGTCCCTTCTGCGCGGCGCGCCAGGATTCCCGCGCCGACCAGCACCTTCAAATGCTTGCTGATGTTAGCCTGGCTGGAATGGAGGGCATCAACAAGCTGACCCACGCTCATCTCCGTCCCCTCGAGCAGACGGAGGATCTTGAGCCGCATCGGCTCCCCCAGGGAGCGGAAGCGCATGGCCACCAAGTCGAGGGCGTCGTCCGATAACTGTTTACGATCAACCACCATGCTTCTGCTCCAGTCTCGCTTCTATAGATTATCACGCATTATATCTTCATGGTGGTATAGCGATAATTCCCGCAGCACAAATTGCACAAATTCCACGAGATGATTTGGGAAATTTTTCTATCGCCTCCTTTGAGAAATCAGCTAGCACCCGCAGAGCGGGTGGCTTGACGAAGCCCCCCGGAGGGGAGCAAGCCAGTAGCCCCGGGCAAGGCTCAGTGCCGCGGAGATCTCGGCTTCAGGTAAAAGACAACGGAGACCAGGCCGGGCTTTTCCTCGAGAGGCATGAGGACATAATCCTTCTCCTTCAACTCTTGATACAACCCGAGCTTGTTGATGGCGGCCACCGAGGCCTCAAGGACACTCTGACTGAAGAATTCTCCGGGTCGTAGGCCGATGAGCGAGCGCACGCGATCCTCTTCTTCCTGCTCTCCGCATCCGACAATCCCCACGTATGCGATGCGGTATTGGACACCTTCCTGGATGGAGAATCTGAGTTCCGCAGTGCGACTGTCGGAGTTGAATTTCATCTCAGGAGTGTAGCTCCAATCGATATAGCCTTTGTCAGAGTACATTCTCCTGATCCTCTCCAAGCCTTGCTTCACTTCCGCAAAATTCAACACGTCGCCCGGCCGAAGATGAAACTGCGAGATCAATTCCTCTCCCGAAATGACCTGAGCCCCTTTGATCTCCAGCACCACGAGATGATACTGGATCCCCTCGACGACATTGATCCGCAGGCCGACCGTCCCATCGGCAAGGACGCGCTCCTCCCAGGAAGTCTCGCACGTCATATAGCCGTTTTCCTTGAGGAAGGCTTTCAAATTCTTCTCGACGTCCGACTCCAGCATTGCAGAGTTGTAAGGTCCGCCTATTCGAATGATACGCAGCTGCTTCCTGAGGGTCTCCTGGCTGAAAACCTTGTTGCCCGTAAACTCGATGGTTCCCAGCATTCTGACTTTGGGCGTGGAGACCTGACCTGGGGCTGGGCTGAGACTGGCGAGCATGACAAGCACGAGCGCAACGCCTGCTGAGGTTGCCGGCCGCTTCATGGGATCCTCCTTTGGATACGTAATATACGACGCGCAAATTCGTGAGTTCTCTCAATTCAGGCAATTCTTGGGAGACCTCTTGCCGTTGATGCAATCGTCTGGTGAAATGCTATTCTCTCCGGTGGAGGAAACCGGTCAGCCATGAAGACAATTCCGGAAATTGCAGGATTGCTGGCAAAACATTTCGGGTTCTCGGAATTTCGTCCTGGTCAAGAAAGGGTGATCGATGCGCTCCTCAATCGTAGTGCGGCGCTGGCGGTCTTCCCGACGGGAGGCGGAAAATCGCTGTGCTATCAACTCCCGGCGCTTGCTTTCGAGGGAGTCACCCTGGTCGTTTCGCCGCTCATCGCCCTCATGAAAGATCAGATCGATTCCTTGACCGGCCGAGGTGTGGCGGCGGCCCGCATGGACTCGTCACTCTCGGCGGAGGAGGCTGCAGCGGCGAGCAAACAACTGCGCTCAGGTACCCTGAAGCTACTGTACGTCGCACCCGAGCGCTTCAATAATGAACGCTTCCTCGCCGCCATGAAACGTACCCGCATCGCGCTCTTTGCGATAGATGAGGCTCATTGCATTTCGGAATGGGGGCACAACTTCCGCCCGGATTACCTGAAACTGGCCGCGGCGGCAAGGGAGCTGAAGGCGGAGCGAGTGCTGGCCCTCACCGCAACCGCGACCCCCACTGTGGTCAAGGACATCTGTGCCGGCTTTGGAATTCCGCCGGAGTGCGCCATCATTACCGGATTCTACCGCCCAAACTTGACCCTCTGGACCACGCCCGTGAGCAGTCAGGAACGGGATGTGCTCCTGTTGGATCGAATCCGCAACCAGGAACCCGGGCCGACCATTGTATATGTCACTCTGCAAAAAACCGCCGAACGGGTATCAGAGGAACTCGAACGTGCCGGCTATCCTTCCCGTCCTTACCATGCAGGCATGGAAAGTGATGCCCGGACCAGGGTCCAGGAGTGGTGGATGGCATCGGACCGCAATATCGTGGTTGCGACAATTGCATTCGGCATGGGCATCGACAAAGCCAACGTGCGCTATATCTATCACTATAATGCCCCCAAGAGCCTCGAAAGCTACAGCCAGGAAATCGGCCGCGCAGGCCGGGACGGGGCGCCGTCGCGGGTCGAGTTGCTGGCGTGCCCGGAGGACGTACCAACGCTGGAAAACTTCGCGTACGGGGATACCCCCACCGAGGGATCCCTCGGCGGTTTGATCGATGAGCTTTTCGACTTGCCGCCGGAATTCAGCATCAGTGTGTACGAACTCTCACCCCGATTCGACATCCGCCAGCTGGTCTTGCGAACGGCTCTGACGTACCTGGAACTGCTCGGATACCTTCGTCAAGGAACACCGTATTACGCCGGCTACAAGATCAAGCCGCTTCTACCTCAGGCGGAAATCGTTGCTAAGTTTGATGGAGAGCGCGCCCGCTTTGTCGCCGATGTATTTTCGCGTGCGAAGGAAGGCCGGACATGGTATTCGCTCGACGTCGAGTCGGCTGCGGACGAGCTCGGCCAGGATCGCTCGCGCATTATCCGAGCGCTGGAATACCTGGAGGAGCAGAACTGGGTGGAGCTCCAGGTTTCTGATGTCCGGCAGCGATACACGCGCATGCGCGAGCCGGACGTGCGCGAGAGGCTTGTCGAAAAACTCACGCTTCGCTTTCAACGCAGGGAGCAGCAGGAGGTCCACAGGGTGGCGCAGGTATACGACCTTGTCCAGCAAGCGGGGTGTCAAACCAACGCTCTCGTGGGCTACTTCGGGGAAGCGCGTACGCAATCCTGCGGACATTGCACCTACTGCCTGACAGGCCGCAGTCAGCAACTGCCGCCGACCACTACATCAGCCCCGCTTCCCGCGGGCATTGCTGTGGAGGACATACTTTCGCTGCGCACAAGCCACCGCGAAGCGCTTGGTGATCCTCGCCAGACGGCTCGCTTCCTCTGCGGACTGAACAGTCCGGCCATCACAAAGGCGAAGCTCACACGGCACGAGTTGTTCGGTGTCTTCGAAGATCGTCGTTTCGCCGAAGTACTTGCCTGGTGTCGACAGCAATCCGGAGAAGGCCACTGATCGACAGCTGCGGTAGGGGCGACAGAGCCTCTGAACATGACACGCTTCTCTGTCGCCCTTCCAGGCGTGGGAGGCGGTGGTTTCCCCAATGGAATGAAGCCCGTAATCGCTGTCTGCTCTAAGTTCGCTGTTCACAGTAGTGTGCAGTCTGCCGGTAACTCTGCGAACTGCGAACTGTGAACTTTGATTCGCCTAAGGAATTCGTTGCCAGGAGGTCGCGGAATTGCGAGTTAGCAGCACGGATTACCGATCATGGACGGCGGGTATCGGGGTCGACGCTTCCACTCGTTTGCCGAAGATCCGGCGAATGATCCGTGCCAGAAAGCCGAAGAGTTTTACGATTGCGAAAATGCAGAGCGCGATCAGGGCGGCGACTACAACAATGGTGATCAGCGGATGTCTGACCGCCAGCCAGGTCAGAAATACTGCAAGTGCATCCTCGCTCACGCTGAGGATGGAGTTGCTGAACGGCTCCGGACTGGCGTTTGCCGCCGCGTGGGCTGAAGCTTTCGTCCCGTGAGATGTCAGCGCCACGCTCCCTCCAAGCAAACCTGCTGCGACACGCCAGATTTCCGGCACGTTGGCGTAGGCCCCGTACACCAGGAGCGCTGCCGCCAGTGGGCGGATTACGGTGTGTACCGCATGCCAAATGCTGTCCACATAAGGAATCTTGTCAGCCACGAATTCTATTACGAGGAGAATGAGTGCAAGCGATAGAACGGCCGGGTGAGCCAGGATTTCAAGCGGCGGCGGGAGATGAATGATTTTGAAGCGCTCGAGCAGGCCAAGCATGGCCACAGTGGCATATAGGTTCAGGCCCGAGGCGAATGCTGTTCCAAGCGAAAAGCCCAGCGTTTGCAGCATCGCCGCACCCCCCTTCAGATTCGCTTGACACCAGCAACTCGCAGCTTTGAGCCGCGGAACGAGACCCGGTCGAATGTGCCTTTCGCGACTTCGCCCCCGAATAAGGCACAAGGACACGAGGGCGCTGAAACTCGTTGCTGCTACCGGTTATCGCCGGTAAAGCGCAAAGAATTGAGCATCTCCTCGAAAGTCCGGCGATAATCGGCAAATTCCTTTTCCGGTGCCACGAACACAAGATAAACCAGACCTTCGGGACGCAAAACTGTCAAGAGCCAATCCGTCTCACGCCCGCCAAGCGGGGAATCATTGTTCAGCATTGTCGACAGAGCCTCCTGGCCGCCGACGCGAATTTTGCGGCGATCCCCGGCCACTTTCATGGAGGGATTTGAGCCCACCAGGTTCTGGATCAGCTGTTCCGTTGCATCCTCTAGATCCGAATTGCTGTGACTTCGGACCGTAGGTGCGAAAACGTCTCTTATCATCCCGTACGCGACGGCCGAACCCTGGCCGCTTTGCACGATCCCTACATCAGGAGCGACGGTAAGGGATTGTTCCTTACCGTACACCTTCCAATTGTCGGGATATCGAAAGCTGAGTCCTCCTGCTTCATAGTTCTGATATCGTCCGGAGGGAAGCTGCGGCTTTGGACCACCGGATGTCTGCTGCTGAGTTCCGGCTGCTGGAGTCTTTGGTGGTGGCGGCATCGATCTTACGCGCTGCTGTATTGTGTGGAACTCGGTGGAATCGTTGACATAATCCCCCGTGTGCCTGCCGATCCTGTCGACTTCAGTTTCGATGCTCTGCATGCGTTTGTCCGGATTGGGGTGGTCGCTGAAGAAGTCCGTACCACCGCCTTTGGACTGAAGCTTTTCAAAGAACTGTGCCAGCATGCGCGGATCGTAGTTACAGTCAAACAGGATCTGGGTTCCCATCAAGTCAGCCTGTCGCTCGGCATCCCGCGAATATTTCAGGAGAATCGAGCCCACAGCGAAACTCGTTCCGTATTTTGTCAGGAGACCGCCGACTGAGTTGCCGAGGACTCCCCCTACCAGGGAAGCGCCTCCTTGCCACAACTCGGCCTTGCTTGCTTGATTCGTGCCGTGGCGCAAGACCACGTGCCCGATCTCATGCCCGATTACGCCGGCAAGCTCCGCCTCGTTATCTGCTGCCTCGATGGTTCCGCAGTTCACATACAGGAAGCCGCCGGGCAGGCCGAAGGCGTTGATGCTCGCATCATTGACGGCTTTGAACTGCCATGTGTATTTCGGACCGGG